>JAAYNX010000196.1 GCA_012520615.1 Clostridiaceae bacterium
ACGAACAGCAAGAGGGAGTAATTTTGCCTCATCATAGAATATATACCGAAGATTTCTCAGACGTAAAAGGCCAAAAAAATGCTAAACGTGCTTTGGAAGTAGCCGCCAGTGGCGGGCATAATTTAATTATGGTAGGAAGTCCAGGATCCGGTAAAACAATGCTTGCCCGAAGACTCCCCACTATTTTGCCGGACTTAAGTTTTGAAGAGGCACTTGAAATTACAAAAATTTATAGTGTAACCGGTTTGCTGAATCAAAAAACTACCATTATAGATGAAAGACCATTTAGATCACCTCACCATACAGTAAGCAGCGCAAGTCTCGTAGGGGGAGGAAGCCATCCAAAGCCGGGTGAAGTAAGCCTAGCACATAACGGCGTTCTATTTTTGGATGAAATACCCGAGTTCCCACGAAGGACGCTGGATGTATTAAGGCAGCCTTTAGAGGAAGGTATTGTTAATATTTCTAGAGTAAATTTTTCTGTCAGTTATCCATGCAATTTTATGCTCATAGCTGCCGCAAATCCTTGTAAATGTGGTTATTATGGAGATTACACAAAGAAATGCACTTGCTCTTTTCGTGATGCAGAGAACTATCTGTCACGGCTATCTGGCCCATTGATGGACAGAATTGACTTACATATTCAAGTCCCTACTCTGAAATATGCTGAAATAGAGAATGAAAAGGTGGAGGAATCATCTCAAGAAATTAAGCAACGTGTTAACAGGACAAGAAAAATCCAGCAGGAACGTTATAAAAAATATGGTATCTACTGTAATGCTCATTTAAAGGGTTCGTTGATTAAAGAATTCTGCAATGTTGACGCAGAGGGCAAGAAAGTATTAAGAACGGCCTTTGATAGGCTAAATCTAAGCGCAAGAGCTCACGACCGCATATTAAAGGTAGCAAGAACAATTGCGGATATGGAACTTAGCGAAAGCATCCACTCAAAACATGTGGCAGAAGCTATACAATACAGGGCTCTTGACCGGGCATTAAGAATGTAAAAGGAGGAACCATGGAAAAAGAACTCGAATACTGGCTAAAACTGAGCGAAATTGAGAATTTGAAAACTACCATTAAAATAGATTTATTGACCGCTTTAGGCGGCGCGAGAAACGTATTTAATGCCGATAAAGAGATTCTATTAAGATTCGGTTTGTCGCAACAAAATTACACGGATCTTTATAGTGATGAATTGAGTCAAAATGTATCAAATATTATTGAATTATGTGCCAAGAAAAACATTACAATTCTAACTATTTCACATGAAGAATATCCGGAGATGCTGAAATACATTACCGACCCTCCTTTAGTTCTCTATGTACGTGGGAGCATTCCAAAATCTAATGCTGTAGCAATTGTTGGCTCACGAAAAGCCTCAGGCTATGGTATTGAAACAGCATTTAAGATGGCTTCGGATTTAGCCTTTTCAGGTATGGTAATAGTAAGCGGTATGGCAAGAGGAATCGACACTGCTGCCCACAGCGGGGCTCTGGATGCGGGGGGGAAAACAGTAGCAGTTCTGGGGTGCGGAGTTGATATCATTTATCCTCCCGAAAACAAGAACATAATGGAGCGCATAATAAAAACGGGAGCTGTCATTTCTGAGTATCCTCCCGGCAGTCCACCATCGACCATTCATTTTCCATGTCGTAATAGAATTATTAGCGGGATGTCATTAGGAACTCTTGTTGTTGAGGCAGGTTTAAAAAGTGGTTCACTCATTACTGCTAATTGTGCTTTGGAACAAGGGAGAGACGTTTTCGCAATACCGGGGAATATCAATAATTACAATAGTATTGGTACTAACAGATTAATCAAGGATGGGGCCAAGATAGTTTTAAATTCGGATGATATTCTAGAAGAGTTTAATTTCGGAATTGTACCGCTTGAAAAGAAAAAAAGGGGTGGAGGGAGAAAAAGGAGAATAGAATTCGAAGATAAGGAAAAAAGAGTAATAACAGCTTTAAGAATTGAAGATCTATATGATGAAGAATTATCAGAAAAAACGAATATTCATTTAGTTGACTTATTTGAGATATTACTTAATTTAGAACTCAAAGGGATAGTTAAAAAAAGTATCTCGGGTAAGTATATGTATATCGCATGATAGAAACTTATATAGTATTAAAATACTTATGTATTGTTTATTGTATAATGTCTGTCTCTTATGCATAACTAAATGAAAAAAGCATAAAATTCATAACAGAATCATGCTCTTAAGGCGGAATCTTTATGCAGTATTGTTTTGTCAGCATGAAGAAATGGGCTCCCATTTTGTTTTTAATTGTTTTCATAATTCTTGTAATGATTAACTTTTTCAGTGCGAAGGAATACTTAGCACAAGCTTCAAAACAATATAGTGACGACATTCCAATATATTCAGTTGAATGTGAAGGAAAAAAATGCGCAATAACCTTTGATTGTGCATGGGGAGCAGATGATATTCCAAACATTCTTGATATTCTGGATAAGTATAATGCGAAGGGAACATTTTTTATTGTTGGTATATGGGCAAAAAAATATCCGGATGCCGTAAAATTAATTTCCGACAGAGGCCATGAAATTGCTAATCACGGATATTCTCACGCTCATATGGCACAAATACCCGAGGATAAGATTAAAGAAGAAATATTACTTTGCACTGATGTTTTAGAAGAAATTACAGGAAAAAGAACTGATTTATTTAGACCTCCCTATGGCGAATACAATTCAACGACGATTAAAGTTGCCAAAAATCTTAAATATCATACAATTCAATGGGATGTTGATTCTCTTGACTGGAAGAAGAATATGACCAAAGAAGATATATACAATCGAGTAACTAAAAGAACAGCAAATGGTTCAATCATTCTTTTTCATAACGATACATTACATACAGAAAAAGTACTGCCTTCCATTCTTGAAAACCTTACAAACAACGGTTTTGAATGTATAAAGGTATCAGATATTTTATTAAAAGAGAATTACAAGATACGCTATGACGGTAGGCAGGTTAAGGACGTTAGATAAAAAAACTATACTATTAAATAAATAAAGATAAAAATCATGTTTAAGCCCCTATTAATTTGGTGAAATATATTATATGATTCAATTGAATAAATATTAATAATTCGGCGATATATTTATATATACATTATACTTTTTACTAATGTTAAATTATATTGATTAAAGAGCTTCTAAACGAACTTGATGCTGAATAATAATTATTAGGAAGCATGTTCGAAAATACGAAAGACTTTGAGAGGGGTTGTAGTGTCAGATGTCAGGAAACTCGTCATTAGAAAACAACAGTGTGAATCTTGTTGGGAAGGTAATATCTAGTCCTGAGTTCAGCCACGAGGTATATGGAGAAGGGTTTTACATAGTTTATATACAGGTGCCCCGTTTAAGTGCTAATTATGACAATATACCGGTAATGTTTTCAGAGCGTCTGGTTAGTCCGGATAGCATTGATGAAACACATTATCTTATTATTGAAGGGCAATTCCGCTCATACAATAATTTCAACAGCAATAGCGGTCACAAGCTAATGTTAACCGTTTTTGCCAGAGAAATTGAGATTTCGGAGGAGGAGGTGACAAACAAGAATCCTAACCAGATTTGTTTAAATGGGTTTGTGTGTAGAAAACCCATGTACAGAACAACACCTTTTGGACGTGAGATTGCAGATATTTTACTTGCTGTTAACAGAGCTTATAATAAGTCAGACTATATTCCCTGTATTGCATGGGGTAGAAATGCGAGATTTGCCGGAAACTTTGAAATAGGCGACAATATCCGTATTTGGGGACGTATTCAAAGCCGGACTTATCAGAAAAAAATATCTGAAGATGAAACAGAAGAGCGGGTAGCCTACGAAATCTCTGTGTCTAAAATGGAGGCTGTAAAAGAAAACAATAACAAAAAGGAATAAGAAAGGGGACGATACCCATGATAA
>JAAYNX010000243.1 GCA_012520615.1 Clostridiaceae bacterium
CCAGCAGGTTGATATCCAGTTAAATCATCTTCAGTTAAATAATTACCTACAGGTTGATATCCAGTTAAATCATCTTCAGTTAAATAATTACCTACAGGTTGATATCCAGTTAAATCTCCATCAGTTAAATAATCTCCTATAGGTTGATATGTAGAACTTAAATTATTTACACTTGAAATAGTTGCTAAACCACTTAGGTTATAATCTACATCAATTGTGTTGTCTTCTATCTTAATATAATCCCCAGCAAGTAAATATCCACCCGAACCTGAATTTGGTTCAAATGATATAACTTCTACATCACCAGAAGAATCTATATGATATAAAATATTATTTTTGAAAAAAACATTATTATTTTTTATTGACATTTACTACTTTCCCCTACTTTTTAATTCTTCAAAGACTTTAGTTAAATTATCAACTTGTGTAGCTAATTTCATAACATTTATACTCAAAGTTGATATTTCCTTCTTTAAATCATTTAATACTTCATCTGTTTGATTTTGTTTGCTTTTCAATGTATCAATTTCAAATTTATGGTTTAAAACCAATTCCCTTAACTCTTTACTTTCTTGATCTCTTAATTCTTTTGTACTGGTCCGTTGTAAATGGACTATAATGTAAAAAAATAACCCAACTAAAACACTCACCATGTTTCCAGACTTTATCATTTCTATTATAACTTCTTCCATATTAGTAATTAATCCTTTTTTATGTAGTTTATTGTTAGTTTGCCTTACTAAGTATTTATAAAAATTTAGAATATTTAGAATATTATGAAAAACTTCTTGACAAAATATATTTCTTATACTATATTTAATATAGATATAGTTTACTAATTAAGAACCCAACGTGCTTTAGCCGTTGGAGTTTCAGTTCTAGATGATTTGTCAAAAAGTGGTATAGATAAATCACCATGGATCGGAATGAAAACTGCTGATAATAAATTTGTGCCATGGCTAGCCAGCCAAACTGATGTTTTAGCTGAAGACTGGATGGTAATAATAGAATAAACCCACTGGCCTGCGGGTGCCATAAACCCGCATTTTTTATAAAACGAGGAGTAAAAGAAATGGAACTGTTAAAACAAGAAAAAGAAATTTATGAGTTAGCAGAACTTTTAATGCAGTCTGAAAACTTAGAAGCAAGTGCGTTTATCCTTCGTGATTTTGCTGAAAAGTGTTATCAAGAAGGTGCCAAAAATACATCATCTAGCAGCGATTATGAAAAATGCATGTTTATTGTCAAGAATGTTTGACTAAAATTGCAGAGCGTGGCAACTAAACACTTCGCAAAATCGAAGAACTGAACTTTTAAAAGGGACAAGACAATGATTGAAACATGGCACTACTTTAAATGTATGAGGGCGGCCAAACACCACAAGCTCGAAAACGAATACGCGTGGTATAGGTACTTAATGATGTGCAAGATAAACAGTTTCTTTAGCCGCTTTAAATTAAAGAGCAAGGATTCACTGCCATTTTAAACAACGCCCAACAACTGCTTCAACCTAATTTACACACAAACTAAGGAAAAAATATTATGTTTAAACAATATCGAAGAAAACAAATTGCTGAATTACGACCAATTGAGCAGAGCGACCTTGAGCAATTTGAACAGCACAAAATGCTGGTTGCTCACAAAACAAGTGACAACTGGATACCTGTGTCAATAAGCGATGCAGATTTAAAAACAGGGAGTCCAAAAATTGGCGATATGGTGGCACGAAACCCTAAGAACCACCTTGACCAATGGTTGATTGCAAAACAATACTTTGAGGACAATTTCGAGCCAATTTAGTATTGCACACAACGACTAAGCAAAAACAAATTAAACAATAGAAACAAAATGACTGATGAAAAAAAATAACACACAAACAAACAAACAAACAAAGTGAGGAAAAAATAAAATGAAAAATAAAGAAGAAGTGGACACAAGGTTTGTCAAGTCTGCAAAAAGAACTTGGTCATACATTACAAATAAAGAGCGAATAATTAAAAAAAACGACTTGATAGGGTTTACAACTCGCCATTTTTTTTGGCACAGATAATTGGAGGTATTAAATGAAATATCCAGACGTAATTTTTGCAACCGAGAAAATTGGAAGCAACGGCATAAGATGTCTTGACTACAAAAATAAGGATGATGACGTAAAATATATACGAGCTGATTTGGTAAAGCCCCAATCATCTAACAGCGATTATGAAAAATGCATGTTTATTGTCAAGAATGTTTGACTAAAATTGCAGAGCGTGGCAACTAAACACTTCGCATAATCGAAGAACGTTAGGCGAAAATACCAAAGGAGTTTTAGTGAATTATTTAACGCAAGAACAAGTTGATAACCTACCGATTGGTACCAAAATTGTGGTTACTTGGGGTGGTGGAAATGGTCCAGCAGAAAGGATTATTACTGAAAAATGGGATGGGCATTGTATTACTGATATTGGAATCAAAAACGGTTATCTTGATTTTGTTGGAACTGAAAGAATGCAAACTAAAGTATCTTTGGTAACACCGCCTAACAGCGAATAGACAATATTGAAACATCATCTATTCACAGAACGTTAGAGATAATAAAAAACAATTAAGATTTACACACAAAGTAAGGAATAAAACATTATGAATGCAGAACAATTTTTTAATAACGGATTTGGTGTTGATGTAGAAACATTAAGATATATACGAAGGATGTGTGAAATAGTCCTCAACAATACTTTTGGAAACCGCGAGCTTGATTCATTGGCTTTGTATGTTGGGCACCATCCACTGATTCTGAATTCCGACAACGCCCAACAAGTAAACAAACAAAAGAATAAAACATCATGACTACAAAAAAACTACTTGATAAACCAAAAACACCGAATAAGGCAAAGCGTTATTTTAGGCAATGTGCGAACTAAACGGAGGCAAAACATGGAAGGCGATTTAGAATGTACCAAGTGCAGTTCTATTGTTCACGTAGAATCAAATTGGTATGGATTATCAGTGCGTTTTAAGTTTAAGTGTAAGTGCAATGAATTAGATATATTGTCCAATTCATCCTATATAGAAACATTCGATGAGGCTATTCGTAGAAAAAAAGAATGGAAACAACAAGTTCAAGCTGATTCACGAAAAAAGGAGTGACTTTATGAACGAAAAACTTTATCGGGAAAACAAAATAAATCAAAAAATACTCGCAAAAGCTCTTGAATACTGTTTTAACCAATTAACTAAAGAAGAATTTTACTATTGCATACAAGAGTGTCCGTGGACGGCTCTTGTATACTATTCGGACAAACTAACGGATGAACAGTTCGACTACTGCGTACGTAGAGAGCGATCTGCTGCTCTTCAATACTGTGCTGGCAAACTACCGTATTACCAAACATCTGAAAAAGATAACGGGTTCGATTGGGATAGATGTAGAGTATATTGCAGTGTTGGAAAATCCTATTCACATCAAAGGTTTATGACTTATGTTGCTGAATGGTTTGGAACAACAGTTAAAGAAATGAAACTTCAATGGAGTAATGTCAAATAAAATTACCCATAACTCTTTTTTTCGACAAAAGCAATAAAAAACTAAATTACAAAAAATGGAGAGAACATGTTAGTAGAATTAAA
>JAAYNX010000217.1 GCA_012520615.1 Clostridiaceae bacterium
TAAAGAAACTGGATGCCCAATAATTATGTGTATAAAGTGTGATGGTGTTATGATTGATAAAGATTACTTTGACAGTTCAAAAAGGCACAGAACCAAGTAGTCGCCCGAAGGGCGTTTTTGTTCTTTTCTAAGAAAGTGCATTGATTTTATTAATAAACAAGCTCCTTAATCAGTAGAAGATGCAAGGGTTACAAAAGAAATATAAAAGTGTACCATATGGGTATTGAACGGGGCGTAGCCCCTTTCTTCTTATTTAGGGTATAGCTTGCGGACAAGTAAAAATTAGTGGTATATAGATTGAGATATCAAAGGATTTATAGCGTAATAAATAATAACAGATAACAGAAGATACTAAAGATGGTTTATACTATTTTTGTATCTCTAGCAAATTGGGTATAGGTCACACTCCATAAAGAAATATATTTACAATATATCATGTGTTATGTATAATGTTTTAGATGTTAGGGTTTAACAAGGATGTTAATAAAATAGATTTATAGCTATTTATAAAACATTCAGTTGTTGTCGGGATATAATTGAATGTTTTTTAATTTATTTACAAATAAGAGGGGTTGAGTGAAAATGAGCGTAAGAAGAACTATTTCTGCTATGTTAATAGCAGCGATTGTCGTACAGATTTTTTGTGTATCAAATATTTTGCCTGTCAGTGCAAAGAATCCACGTGCTAAAAAGCTTGATACGCCTGTACGCAAACAGGAAAGTGTAATTAATTCTGTCTATAATGAATTAGTTGCACAAAAGAAAATGGAGCCGATTTTGGAGGAGGATATTACTCCCACTATACCTGTTCCAACACCAAAGCTTGAAACCATATTGGAGCAAACACCTATAGAAATTGTTTCTAAGCAGGATGACAAGAAAATTGAAGCGAAAAAAGTCCATGAAAAGAAAAGGATAATAGTGAAGTATAAGGATGACAATATTGCAGAGTTTGCACCAAATATCAAGGGTGATAAGAATGGTTTCAAAAAGCAAATAACTAACAAAGCAATTAATAGGAATCCTAAGTTGCCTAAGCTTGGAAAGAAGAAGGAGATTCAACATAAGCAAATAGAGGTATATGAGCTTGAGGACAGTAACTATTTTGAAGATACAATTAAAGAATTGGAGAAGGATAGCACAATTGAATATGTGCAGGAGGATTTCCCACTAACTTTATTTGAGTATCCCGAAGAATCTCTCAAACAATTAGATCCGCAATTCGCAGAACAATGGGGAATTAAAAATGTAGGGCAGACTATAGAAGGAATAGCAGGTGTTGCAGGAGTTGATGTAAATGCCCCCGCAGCATGGAATAAAACAAAAGGGGCTTCCGAGGTTGTAATTGGCATATTGGATACAGGTATTGATATCTATAATGAAGACCTGAGTGATGCCATTTATGTCAATACCAAAGAGATTCCAGGCAATGAAATTGATGATGATAATAATGGCTACATCGATGATGTTAAAGGCTGGGATTTTGTTGGGAATAATAATACGGTATATGATTCAGCAGTAGATGACAAGCATGGAACTCACATTGCCGGTATCATCGCAGCACAGCATAATTCCAAGGGCGTATGTGGAATAAGTCCTGATGTAAAGCTTGTTCCGTTAAAAATTATAAGTGATGGAGTGGCTTATACATCGGATGTACTTGAGGCTATAACATATTGTGAACAGATGAATATAGATATTGTAAATTGCAGCTGGGGAAGTATGGAGGAGAATCCGGCATTACGACAGGCTATGGAGAATAGCGGAATTCTATTTGTGACGGCCTCGGGAAATTACGGAGATAATGCTGCTGAAGTTCCGATATTTCCGGCAAACTATGATTTGCCAAATATAATATCGGTTGGTGCGATTGATAATAAAGGTGATATCGCAACGTTTTCAAACTACGGAGACAATGTGCATGTAGCAGCTCCGGGAGTAAATATAATAAGTACCCTTCCGGGAAACAAATATGGCATATTGAGTGGAACATCGGTAGCAGCTCCTTTTGTAACAGGAATAGCAGCAATGGTTAAGAGCTATGATGGTAAATTATCCATAGGGGAAATAAGAGATAGGATAGTTGATAATGTTATTGTATCAGAAAAGCTCTCCGGCAAAGTGTTTTCGAGCGGAAGAGTTGATGCACTTGCATCGATTGAAAATGGAGTGCCTGAACAAGTAGTTGATGAACACATTCCGGAAGTACTGGTAATACCTGATTATAGTTTTGAACAAAATTTATTAAGAGTCTCTATGCCTTTTGTAAAGGCTGATGCAGGAAGTATTATTGAGGTTCCTGTAATGCTGGAGAGTGTTCCAGATGCAGGGATAAGCTGTTTTAATTTTACGATTAATTATGACAAGGATGTTTTGTCATATCTAGGTAGCAGTCAGGGAACATTGAACATCTCGAATACTGATTTAGGGATTTATGAGGGTGAAAATGGCATCAGTATATTATATTTGGACAATTTCTTAAACAACCCCATTATATCTTCCGGAAATCTGGTAAATTTGGAGTTTGAGGTAAATGATAGTGTTGTAAATTACAATTCTCCTTTAGGATATAATGACAATTGGAGTTTTGCCGTATTTAAGGATGACAGCCTTGATATCTATTCGCAGGTTGAGTTTAAGCAAGGGGTTGTGTCTGATGCTGACTATGAGCTGTATGCGTCCGAAAGCTCTGTATTGTCTATGGAGCATCCTATGATGCTAGCAGCATACAATGAGGAAAGAGTTGTTGGAGATTTAGACGGAAATGGAGATTTTGACAGCGTTGATTTTGCTAAATTTATAGTATAGGAATTTGCATTTTAGCCTTTGGTCTTAGTAGGTAAAAAATACATGTCAGAGAAATAAAATTGTTGATTGGATTGCAAAATTTGTATAAAATAAAGTGGAATATATGTATA
>JAAYNX010000204.1 GCA_012520615.1 Clostridiaceae bacterium
AATACTGGAGTTGAAGATATGAACAGAAAGCTCAAGGATGAAAACACCGACAGATTATTTGAAGCAATTCTTATGCTTGAAACTGTTGAAGAATGTTACGATTTCTTTGAGGATCTGGGTACAATTACAGAAATTAAAGCTTTTGCCCAGCGTTTTGCCGTTGCAGGTATGTTGACTGAGAAAAAAACATATAAAGAAATACACGAGACAACAGGTGCAAGCGAAGCAACTATAAGCAGAGTCAGCAGAGCTCTTAATTATGGAGCTGATGGATATCGTCTCGTTCTTGACCGATTAACAAAAAAGGAGTTGTAAAATGGGATTATTAGAAAAAATCTTTGGCAGTTATTCAGAGAAAGAGCTAAAGAGAATTAAGCCTATAGTTGATGAAATAGAGGCTATGGAGCCTGAAATAAAAAAGTTGTCCGATACTCAATTAAAAGGAAAAACGCAGGAATTCAAAAATCGCCTGGCAAACGGAGAGACTCTTGACGAGATTCTCCCTGAGGCCTTTGCGGTTGTCAGAGAAGCATCTGTCAGGGTGCTGGGCATGAGACATTTCAGAGTACAACTTATAGGCGGAGTAATACTTCATCAGGGTCGTATTGCCGAGATGAAAACCGGTGAAGGAAAAACTTTAGTTGCCACCTTGCCGCTTTACCTGAATGCTCTTACGGGCGAGGGTACTCATTTAGTCACTGTTAACGACTATTTGGCGAAATATCAATCGGAGCTGATGGGTAAGATTTATAATTTTCTCGGTCTTTCCGTAGGTGTTATAGTTCATGACATGGACAATGACGAAAGAAGGCGCGCATATAATTGCGATATTACCTATGGAACCAACAATGAATTTGGATTTGATTATCTTCGAGATAATATGGTTGTATATAAGGAAAATATGGTTCAGCGGCGTTTAAACTATGCAATTGTGGACGAAGTAGACTCCATTTTAATAGATGAAGCGAGAACACCATTGATTATCTCCGGGCAGGGTGAAAAATCTACCGACTTATATATGCAGGCAGATTCATTTGCAAGACGGCTCACTAAACTGGTTGTCAAGGAAACCGATGATAAACAACAGCTTGATGACAGAGAATATGATTATATAGTAGATGAGAAGGCACACACAGCTACCTTAACTCAAAGAGGTATAGAAAAAGCCGAGAAGTTTTTTGGGATAGAAAACCTTTCAGATATTGAGAATATGACCATATCACATCACATTAATCAGGCACTGAAAGCTCACGGCCTAATGAAAAATGATGTTGATTACGTGGTTAAAGATGATGAGGTTATTATTGTCGATGAATTTACAGGCCGACTAATGTATGGGCGCCGTTATTCAGATGGCTTACATCAGGCAATTGAAGCAAAAGAAGGAGTTAAAGTAGAACGTGAGAGTAAAACTCTTGCCACCATAACCTTTCAGAACTATTTTAGAATGTTTAACAAGCTTGCCGGCATGACAGGTACCGCCCTCACCGAGGAGCAGGAATTCAGGGCTATATATAATCTGGATGTTATACCCATTCCAACAAATTTGCCTATTATACGAAAAGATCATGATGATGTA
>JAAYNX010000165.1 GCA_012520615.1 Clostridiaceae bacterium
AAGCAGGCAATTGGATAGATTGCCCCAGTGGTTATCTTACTGTTAATTTCTATATAGATAGTGTTCAAGATAAAACTATATTTGGGTCTGCGCAATGGTATGGGAATCAAGACTATATCAATCTAACTAAAAAATAGAAGTGTAAAGAAAAGTATTTACTAATCATATATTGGCATTTTTTTGAAAAGTGAATATTGACCATAAATAGACCTCTCATACAAAGTATGGGAGGTTTTTAATTAATTATTGACATATGCCGGAAATAGAGTATAATAAATTTTTAAATGACATATGTCAAAAACTAAGTAGGTGTTTCTATTGCCAAACAGAAATGGTACTAAAGAATTCTTTGATTGTCTCTGGCTGAAATGAGGTGAAAATATGGCAAGACCGATGAAATGGCGAAAAGTATGCTGTTTACCTGAAAACAATAGATTCGGTCCTCTTGATGCCCCTGCGGATACGAATAATTATGTAAAGATGACAGTGGATGAGTATGAAACCATAAGACTTATAGATTTGGAAGGGTTCACACAAGAAGAGTGCGCTGGCAAAATGAATGTGGCTCGTACTACTGTGCAAGGAATTTACATAGAGGCCAGAAGAAAGATGGCTGAATCATTAGTAAACGGTAAAGTGCTGTTGATTGAAGGCGGTGAATACCGGCTTTGTAACGGGCTTGGAGAAAACTGTGGACGTGGCTGCCATAGAAACAGGCGTGGAAGGGGATTTTCAGGTCAAGAGGGCTAAGAAATATTGATTAATGGAGGTTTTTGTATGCGGATAGCAATTCCGGTAGATGAACAGAACATAAATACAAG
This sequence comes from Clostridiaceae bacterium, assembly GCA_012520615.1. GTDB lineage: Bacteria > Bacillota > Clostridia > DSM-8532 > DSM-8532 > DTU059. The sequence goes on from JAAYNX010000165.1 coordinate 822, forward strand.
CGCCCGTCCGGAACAGCAGCAAAAGAGATTTACACAAAAGTTATGAATATATTATTGAATGAAATGGCGGGATAAATATTATGATTATTAAGGTGTTAGCTGAAAACACGTCTATATGCGAAAAGTTCGGATGCGAGCATGGCCTGAGTCTATACATCGAAACCCAAGGGAAAAAGATACTTTTTGATGTTGGTGCCAGCGATTTATTTTATGAGAATGCTAAAAAGCTTAATGTTAACATTGCAGATGTTGATTTTCTTATAATATCACATGGTCACTATGATCATGGCGGCGGATTAGAAAAGTTCCTTGAAGAAAACAAAACAGCAGAAGTATTTATTCATAAGCTGGCATTTGAAAAGCATTATGTCCTGCACCAAGAGGGTAGTACCGCTTTAATAGAATTGGATGAAAAGCTTAAATTAAACAAGCAAATAATATTAACCTCAGATAGATTCTTTATAGGCAAAGGAATTCAAGTTTTCTCTAACATTGAGAAAAGAGATTCTCTCCCTGTATCGAACAGAGGATTACTGGCCGAACAAAATGGGCAAATGGTTGATGATTCTTTTGCTCACGAACAAAATCTGATAATTGAAAAAGAGGGAAAGACCATTTTGTTTACTGGTTGTGCTCATAACGGTATTAAGAATATTATTGAGCATTTCTATAAATTAAAAGGCCGTATGCCAGATTTCGTCATTGGTGGTTTCCACCTAAGCCGTTCATCGGGGATAAGTGAACCGGATGAAAATATTGATGGATTAGGTAGATACTTGCTAAACACAGGAGCAAAGTATTATACTTGCCATTGTACAGGTGTTGGACCATATAATCGTCTAAAAGCTATTATGGGTGATTACATAGAATATCTGTCAGCAGGCGTTACTATTGGAAGCTTAATTAATATGCAAGAATAAATATAAAAGGAGCAAAAACTATGAGTGAAAAGTGCAATCAAAGCTGCAGCAGCTGTTCGGAGAACTGTGCAGAAAGAAAAGAAGAAAAGACTGATTTCTCTGAGAAACCCCATAATATGAGCAGTATCAAAAAAGTAGTTGCCGTGGTAAGCGGTAAAGGAGGAGTCGGCAAATCTCTAGTTACATCAATGCTTGCAGTTACAATGAATAGAAGAGGCTATCACAGTGCTGTTCTTGATGCGGATATAACCGGACCATCTATTCCTAAAGCCTTCGGAATAAGCAAAAAAGCTACTGGAAATGAATTTGGTCTGCTGCCCGTTAAAAGCAAGACCGGAATTGATATAATGTCTGTAAACCTTCTTTTGGAAAATGATACAGACCCTGTTGTTTGGAGAGGCCCCATAATTGCCGGAACGGTTAAACAGTTCTGGACTGATGTCATTTGGGATGATGTAGATTTCATGTTTATAGATATGCCTCCGGGAACAGGGGATGTGCCGCTTACAGTATTTCAATCAATAGCTGTCGACGGCATAATTGTGGTAACTTCACCTCAGGAACTGGTTTCTATGATTGTGACAAAGGCGGTAAAAATGGCCGAGTTAATGAACATACCAATACTCGGTTTGGTCGAAAATATGTCGTATTTTAAATGCCCTGATAACGGTAAGGAGTATCAAATTTTTGGAGACAGCCATATTGAGGAAATAGCGCAGAAGCACAACTTAAAGGTTTTGGCAAAGTTGCCCATTGATCCTAAAATTTCTGCTGCCTGTGATAAAGGTATGATTGAGCTCTTTGATGGCAATTGGTTTGATCCTATAGCAAAAACATTGGAACAAATGGAGGAGATGAAATGATATTGGGGTTAATGTTATTATTTCAGGAGGTATGGGAGGCGGAGCTATAGATATCTTCAATGAAAAAATATTCAAGTAATCGTAGGCGCGAGGGGCAATGCCCAAAAAGCAGCCGAAGATTATCTTAAAGGTTCTCTTAAATCCACAGGCTCAATTTGTCATGAGCATAAACACCATGATGAATGCGGAGAATAACTCGGGCGGTGATTAATCTAGCACCAGACTTTTCTGGTGCTTTTTTTGTGATTATTATTAATTATTTAATGAATAAAAATAATTAATAAAAATTGAAAAAGCCTGAAATCATTACTGCAACATATTTCTATATAATAATGATGATAAATTATTGCCCGCTATTTATCTTAGAGTAAAATTATCGTAGGCAATTTAATAAAAAGATAAGGGAAGAACCCAAAATAGGTCTTCCCATAATCACGATTTTCCTGTAGTTTGAGAATTGAGAGAAACCAAACGAAAGGAGATC
>JAAYNX010000009.1 GCA_012520615.1 Clostridiaceae bacterium
ATGCGCAGGGTGTCCTCACCGTGCTACATATTATGTACTGAAAAAGCTTAAGCTAACAGTTTCCGGCGACATTGGATGTTATACCCTCGGAGCTCTTGCCCCATTGGAATCGGTTGACACTACTGTATGTATGGGAGCAAGTGTAGGAGTTGCCTTGGGCATGGAAAAAGCCAGAGGCGCAGAACAAAGCAAGAAGACTGTTGCTGTAATAGGTGATTCTACTTTTATTCATTCAGGAATTACCGGCTTAATTGACATGGTCTACAACAACAGCAAGGGAACCGTTATTATACTGGACAATTCCATAACAGGTATGACAGGCCATCAGCATAACCCAACCACCGGATTTAACATAAAGGGTGAGCCTGCAAAACAGGTAGATTTGGTTAAGCTTTGCCATGCAGTTGGTGTAGATAGGGTTAAAGTATGTGACCCCTTTAATTTAAAAGAGTTTGAGCAGATTGTTAAAGAGGAAGTTGCAGCTGACGAGCTTTCAGTAATAATCGCCCAAAGGCCTTGCGCACTTTTAAAATATGTAAAATTCGGTCCGGTTTTAACCATAAATCAGGATAAATGCACCAAATGCCGTATGTGTATGAAGCTAGGCTGCCCTGCAATTGTTGACAGGGGTAATCACATTGAGATAAATCCTACTCAATGTGTAGGCTGCGATCTTTGTCCAAGAGTATGCAAATTTAATGCAATAGAGAAGGCAGGTGGCCAGGATGAATAATACAAATATTATGATTGTAGGCGTAGGTGGCCAAGGAACATTACTTACAAGCCGTATTCTGGGAGATGTGGCATTAAGCTCAGGATTAGATGTTAAAGTTTCTGAGGTCCATGGAATGTCCCAACGCGGAGGAAGTGTGGTAACCTATGTTAAAATGGGTGAAAAAATCTTTTCTCCTGTTATAGAAAAGAATGAGGCAGATATTATTTTATGCTTTGAAAAACTTGAGGCACTAAGATGGATTGATTATGCGAAAAAGGATGCAACAATTATTATCAACACTCAAAGAATAGATCCAATGCCTGTTATAATAGGCAAAGCGAAGTATCCTGAAAACATAATTGAGAAAATAAAAGCTAATTATAATAAAGTGGTTGATGTTCCGGCACTCGACATGGCAAAAAAATGCGGGAATATTAAGACCGCTAATGTTGTAATGATTGGTGTAATGGCTCAATGTACGGAAATTGATAAAGAGATTTGGTTAAAAGCCGTAGAGAAGACAGTGAAACCGCAATTTGTTGACGTTAATATTAAAGCCTTTAATTTAGGGTACGATTTTGCAAGGGATTGTTTTATTTAGTGGTTCAAACAGAATGCATTTAAGCTTATCCATGAGGGCGAAATCTGATTGGACGTAAATTTTTATACGCTAAAAAACAGATACATAAGAGCATGATTTTTGGAGGTAGACATGAAAAACAAGCGGATTACCCGAATTATGGCATTATATTTCTTGATTATCGTATTTGTTTTCTTTTCATTTGTGCCCGGGGTAATAAACTCAAACGCATTAACAAATATAGGGAATGCTGCTTATTATATAAACAGGAAACAACCCGGTAGCCTTAATTCCAATGATTACGGTATTAACAGAGTAGACCGTTTTCCTATTATTGAAACACCTGATGTGGAGCTTAAGCTTGCCGAGAAGGTTGAAAGATATAATGAACAGGCAGACGAAATAAAAGAAACCTATGCAATAAAAATCAATGACAGAATTACAGGCTATCTTCTTTATGATTCATACATCTTTAATAACGGTGACTTATACTATTACCTGAAATACGAGCCTGAGGGTTTAAATCCCAGAACTATAAGCCTTATGCTTCCCTTCGTCTTTGACGAATATGACTTAAGAACGATTGAGTATCCAGAGGGTCTGGATCAAACAAAATCAGTTATCGGGGTATATGAAGGCCAAAAAACTGACAGTGAACTTCTCAGCACTTTAGAGCCTGGTTCTGTTTATATCGATTCTGCTTCTTTGAATGGCTTTTTCAGTTATAGTAGTATATATGAGAAAGGTACTCATGATATCAGAAAAGAATTGTATGAAAAGGCTGAGAATATTCAAATAAGCAGTAATGGGATTAAGGTAATACTTCCCGCAGCTGAGAATTCTTTTTCCGAGCAATGGGGGATTATATCAAAGACAAAACTTGTTGACTGGGATGATGAAATAGCTGTAGACGCTGTTAAGGTAGGGGATTTGAGCCGGGTAAGAAAATGGGGCGGTGACGGTCAATATTATTTCTTGCCCTACGGATATGCGCCATATAGCGCTAATGGCTTCTACAGAAACAGTGCAAATCATATCGGAAACAAATACCTTGGTGTTGAAGGTCGCTTCTTTGAGAACTATGCCTATGTCACTATTGATACGCTAACAAAAACGCAGAATTCAGACGGATTTTGGGGAACCGATCCTTTGGCTGTGGGATTATACGAGAACTATAAAGTAGGGGCTGGTTTCTTTGACACAAGATGGGATACAGAAGCTGCGTTGTCGCTTCTCAGAGGTTATAGAAAGTTTAATGAACCTCAGTTTATAAAAGCAGCTAATAAATTTGCTGAATTCTATTGTGATTTTGCTGTTTCTAATGCCTATCTGACAGAAAATCAAGGGCTTTTAGTCTATGACTATGGGTTCGATGCCACTCCGGGTATAAAAACCCATGTGTCCTTAAACCACCTGGTTAGCGAAATGAATTTTCTGCTTGAAATGTATAATAGTACAGCAAAATATGAATATCTTCAGGTAGCAAAGCGTATTCTGACAGGAATATCCGACACGGCAGAAGAATGGGTCAATAAAGAAACCGGTGACTTGTTCTACGGCTATTATGGGGATGGGAAATACGATGTGGAGGATTATCCCACCCTTACACTAAATGATTTACGCTATGCACAGGAGTTAATAACGACTTTATACTCAAATGAAGACCCAAATATAAAAATGCTTACAAGAATAAAGGAAGAATTTTTAACGAGAAAAGGGATAGTCCACTGAGAGGAGAATGGTTATGTTTAATGAAAAGCTTGTTGAAGGTCTTGGAAAGTCGTCCATGATACGGGCCATGTTTGAAGAAGGAGCTCGTTTGAAAAAGATATACGGAGAAGATAAGGTATATGATTTCAGCCTTGGAAATCCTGAACTGGAACCGCCTGTTGAGGTCATAGACACCCTTAAGAAATATGTTAACAGCGGGGAGCAGGGGCTTCATAAATATATGAACAACGCAGGTTTTCCTGATGTAAGACAGAAGGTGGCTGCTTATCTCCAGGAAAAGAGTGGTGTTTCCCTTGATGAGAATAATATCATCATGGTATGCGGAGCAGCTGCAGGTCTGAATATTGCCTTAACGGCACTTTTAAATCCTGGAGAGGAAGTTATTGTACTGGCCCCATTCTTTGTGGAGTATGGAACCTATATTGAGCAAGCAAGTGGGAAAACAGTAATTGTTAATACAATAAAGGATAGTTTTCAGATTGATGTGGATGCAATTGAAAAAGCAATAACTGATAAGACAAA
>JAAYNX010000193.1 GCA_012520615.1 Clostridiaceae bacterium
ATTTCAATCCACGCTCCCCGTATAGGGAGCGACAGCAAATTTATACAAAAACTTTTGCCTAATGAGCCTTTTTAATGGTCATTTTTACTAAACAATGATGCGATTCTAGAAATCCCTGTGGGAAACGATGTAATATCTATTGCTTTTATATCTTTTTTTTGGTGCGGATACCATCGGCAAACTATGTTTGCTTTATATTCGCACTTAAATAATGAGTGTTCCTTCTACATTAAAACTTTTCTTTACGCCGATATGCTTAACTTTATTTTTATAATTATTCCCTAAATAATAAAACCTTAGGCTATCTTTATCCTTATCGATTATTTGTTCAAGTTTGTGTTGAATCTCTCTACATTTTGCAGAATCTACAACACACTCGAAAACAGAATTTTGCACTCTTTGCCCATAATTTACACACTGTTTTGCAACTTGACGTAAACGTTTTTTACCAGTAGTAGTTTCAGTATTTACATCATATGTAATTAATACTAACATTTTTCACCTACTTCCACAAGAATGGAGGGTATTCGTCCAAGTCACCCCTGATATATCTTGCAAGCAACATTGCTTGTGCATATGGTACTAGCCCCCATTCAATCTTTTCATCTAAGAATGGGTGGGTGATTTTCTCTTGTTTTTTCTCTTGCCATGCAGACAATAAACTTTTTCGCATATCATTATCCATTACAACCGCACCATTTTCCTTTTGGGTAAATCCTTTAGCGTTCACCACTCGTCGGTTTATAAGTGACAATACGAATCTATCAGCATAAACCGACCTCAATTCTTCCATTAAATCAAGGGCCAGCGATATTCTACCAGGCCTATCTCGATGAAGAAATCCGACATATGCATCTAATCCCACTGTTTCTAATGCGCTTGCAACATCATGTGCCAATAGTGTATATGTAAAAGATAACAAAGCATTAACATTGTCTAATGGCGGCCGTTTATTTCTAGTTCTAAAGAAAAAATCCTCTTTCTGCTGTAAAATTAAATCATCAAATATGCTGAAATACTGACCTGCAGATTCACCTTCGAAGCCCCTAAGTTGCTCAAGACTCACACAAGATGTAATTTTCTTTAAGGTTTCCGCCATATATTGCGATGCTTTTTTTAGCTTGTTAACATCAAGTCTTAACGAATAATCCCGAGTTGCTCTTTCAATAACCCATCGGGAATTAAAAATCTTTCCAACAATAAAATTTCTTGCAATTAACGTGCTTTGCATTTCATCATCAGAAATTCTATACTGAGCTTTTCTTAATGTAACGTTACCACGATTTTTACCAATAATCCTCGCAAGGAATTTACCGCTTTGGCTCATGAATGACAAGCTAATGTTTTTCTTTGCACAAGCCCCCATTAGTGCTGGGCTTGCCCCAGTATAACCAAAAGTCACTATGCTCTCTATATTATGTAACGGTATTCGTGCAACCTCTGAGTTGTTTTTCTGTACAACAATATTTTCTCCATCCAAGGATAAATAGGCATCTGAGGATGTCACATATATTGTATTCAATAACTTCCTCATTCGCTTTCCTCCGCTAAATTGTTAATTATATATTTCGAAGCTGATATATTCTTATTAAGTTTCGGTATACAGACACCAGATAGCGAACAGGCCTTACAGCTTTTGGTTGGCTTAACTTTAGGAGTATAACGCCTGTCATACAGCATATGCATTTCATTGGTAATGTCCCTTACTCTATCTCGCAATTCGCTTGATAATTCAATCTCTTGCCTACGATTTATCTCCGCATAAAACATAAATCCCTTTGGTATATTACATAACAACATCTCTTCAAGACACATTGCCTGAGCACATAATTGCAATGCATCATAATCACCATCTTTCGGTTTTCCCCGCTTATACTCAACTGGGGAAGGCCTATATAGACCTTCCCTACCAAAGATTGTTACACCATCAAGCGATTTATGAAACTCAACTATATCACACACACCATTTATTCCGAGCGTTTTTGAGAAAACAGCCATTCCGCGCGAAATAACTACATCTTTCCGTTTTTCAGATGAATAGCCATCATGGGCCTTTTCATGCACTATTTGTCCCTCAATAGTTCGAAGGTTTTCTTGCCATTGCTGCTCTATATGTATAAGCGCCCATTGCCTACGACAAAACGCAAAATGTTGTATGCCTGAGAGAGAAAGGAAATCTTCTTCATCGTATATCATAATAAACAACCTTTTTAAAATAAATTCTTAATTTTTCGCCATATAGCCGTAATACAGAGAAAGATTAAACCTTTCACTTGATGGCACAATTCTATTAAATGTTTACACCATCGTATTTTTCAGTATGTAGTCCAGGCAGATCAGCTACTTCAACCATAGGGGGACCTTTTCCATTGTTGGACGTCACTTTAACAGTTCCGTGGACTTCTGCCGATGAATACTGCCCATTTTCGCAGTTATGCTTCCACCAGATTACTTTCACCACTTCCATACTACCGTCAGGACGAGCTGCCGAAACGTCATTAACAAAAAGGCCCTTTAAAGCTAACAATAGTTTATCAGCATCTTCTTCACGGAATCCCGTTTTCTTGGCTAATTGACAATTTATGCTACCAAATGTCTTATAGACACCATACTCAACACGGTGCTTCATCCCCATTGTGTCAGATGCTTTCTTGTCAGGATCTTTCTCAGTCTCTAAATTGACGCTTTTAGTAATCTGCATGCTACTAATGACAACAGGTTCTATACTTCTTGCACACTGAATTGTTACAGGACCGCGAATGCCAATAGATACAGAATCGCTATCTTCTTCATCTTTTTTCCCCTTACCCTTGCCAAAGGCAAAAACCTGTCCGAAAGCGCGAACATCATACCATGTTTCACAGGCTATTTTTGCTTGAAGTTGCCGGTCTTTTCCTGCTGTTTTTATTCTACTGTTATTTTCAAATCGATCTTTTAAACTTCTGAAATTATCTCCTTCTGCCCTGTTGTCATCTGATTGAACAAAAATGCTTTCTCCCAAGTCTTGTAGACGATTTCTTATCTTGCGCTTTAAACATACATCTGATACTTCCCCATAGCCGTCATAATCTGTTCTCGGACGGTTTCCATTCAAAGGATCTCCGTTAGGATTCGCTTTAGTTACTGCAAAAATTAATGCAAAATCAATCTTATTCTTTAGACTCATTGCTTTTCCCTCCATCTTTCTGATTATTATTCTTTTGGCGTAATGCCTGTCTTTGTGCGAAAAAGCCTAATAGATAACGTCCATCGAGAGGTGTATCATCTTCAAATTGATCACCCAACAATTCCATTATTTCGCTTATAATATTAAGATGCCAGCCCGCTCCATTAAGCTGCTGAATATAAGGATTTAACATTTGAGTAAATAACATATTCCATGTACGAAATGGACGCTGAGAAAAAACTGTCATATAACGTATGGCATTTGTGGCGCGTGCATCATCCTTTGTTTTACCTTGTTTGTACCTTGCTGTAGATTCAATATCATCGGCTAAAGCAAGCAGTCGTCCAAACTGATAATTACGTTCTTTTCTCTTAACTTCTGGAACCACATCAAAATCCTCCTTTTTATAATCGTAATAGTATTTTTTTGTTAACGCACATGCGGCACATATTACTTCTTCCCAATCCATCCAACGTTCAGCATAGTTCTTTTTTTTGGGTTTTTCAAAAGAAAACGGATTAGAAGCACGATTAACTGCTGCTTTCATCATATAGATGGGAATTTTATCACCATCAAATATGCAATGTATTAATTGCTCTCTAAGGATTTTTTGCTGCTTATCATATGATGCATCTTGATTTTTCCTTTTGTTTCCCAGTACTGCTTTTGTGACTCGGTGGACAGAAGGGGCACCAATAAAATAATCCAGCAGAGTTAACTTTCCTTTTTCTTTAATAAATGGCTGATACCATTTACACGTGTTATGCCAATGCTCTATACTTTCAATGTACCGATTCTCACTTAACTCTTTATAATAAGTTACGGATAATCTCCCTGATTTATCTGATGCTGCATCGGTTGCCAAAATTGCAATTTGCCGAGTGTGCTGTTTTAGCTTTTCTTTGTTACCATAGCCGTACAATACTTTATGTAAATTATCCGAATAGTCGATGTAAGTGATACCTTCGGCCTTAATTAGCTTATCAGAATCTGTATTCTTCTTTGATTCATATATTCCATAGCTATCGTCGAAGAAGTCAATGGTCTCAGTGTTAAAATCAATAGCCCACGCAATAATTGCCTGAGTATCACATCTATAACAGCTTTGCTTGGAAATTAGCCACCTTAATGCTTGATGAGCTTTCTGTGAAGCTTCAAAGCTTACAGTAACTGCTTGCAACGGTTCAATAAATCTACCGCGAAATGTAAAATTTTTTTCATCATTTCCGCTTATTAATTTTGCATTCCCCGCAACTCGATTTATACTTTTCGGATGATTTAATGCAATAGCCGATTTTTTATTACCAGAAATATAACAGACATCTAGATTTTTTTGCTTTTCTATATCTTCATGCAGTAGATAATTCGTCCAAGCCTCCCATATTTCAGGCATCATCCAAAGTCTGTCTTCTTTGTGTCCATCAATATTAACACAAAACCTAATAGATAATTTGTCAGATGATTTAATGCCACATGAACTTAAATCAAATTTTAATAGCTGTCTTTTCATATACTCATATACTGCGTTAAGTGCTTTATAGGCTATTATGTGTTCATATTTATCATCTAAAAAAGTAACCCATTTTGCTAAGTTTTCTAAATATATGTCACTGGTAAGATATTTAATCTGATCAAATAACGGATGTGGGAACTTCCTTGCTCCCTTGCTTGTTCTCGTTTCTGATTCTTCTGTGCAAGGGATGCATATCATTATTTTATCTTCATTTTTTTTAGCTTTATCTATTTCTGCGTCTATAAATTGACCATTTTGAGATAGCCATATCGTAATATTCGATTCCTTCAGCGTATGATAAAGCGGTAAAAGCATTCTTTTCTGATTGCATTCTGCATCGCTAATTCCAACTATATCTTTGCAGGCATCGTAAGTCTTGCTCAAATTCCGTATCCAACTCAACTTATCTCACCACTTTCCTCTAAAATAATAGCGAGCTCTGGTTCATCCAACCCGATAAAATTTACACCTTTTTTAAACTCCTTTGGTTTCATTGGTTTGATAACGCCTCTGTGTATTATTTCCGGAGATGTCATGTAAGGTGTCGGGAATGTAATCATTCCATTTTCCATTGTTGCATTTTTCCATAAACGAATTGACAACTCATTTTTCCCTGTTTCGTCTGGATAATTAAATCCGTGTACCATCAAGCCAAAGCTGATTATCCCATAATCATCATAAGATCCCTTTCCTTCTCCAAATACACATGGTTCTACATATCCTTGGCACTCTCTTGTACCGAGAAAAATATCGCGTCTGCCACCACGTTCAATCATGCGTTTAGCAATGTTATGATGTTTGTGCTCATTACGATCATTTTCGAGATTCGGTCGGTTCATATTCCATTCGAAATGGGCTCGAACCTGATAGCGCACATCTTTTAGGTATGTATAATATGAGAGATCTGTAGTTTTCTCTGCATTCTTTTTTTTAACCTTTTCATACATAATAGTTCGTATTCCCTTTGACTGAGTTTGGATCTTATTCATTACTCGCACTTCATCAATGTGCCAGATCAGAGTCGGCTTCCAGTATACACTCTCAAGTATTCCTTTCAACGCTTGATAAGTTGGAACCAAATACGTAAACTTTTCACCCCCTACACGTGTTATTGGATCAGAAAATAGTGCATAATCACCTCTAACAAGAAACTCTACGGTATTCCGGTGTCGCATCTTCTCACCTTCCTTCAACAATTAAAAATTCATTTTCGCGCTCAAAAACTACACCAAGATTTAAATCATAATGTTTTTCATCCAGAACATATATTCCGTCATCAATTAATCTTAGTGCATGCTCGACTTCTAGTTTTTTGATTTCCCATAAATACAATGATATAGAGTAACGCCCCATCTCCCGAACAAGTCGAATTCTCCCTTTGATGTCGGATTTTTTATAGTTTTTTTCAAAAGTTTTTCCTTTGCCATATGGAACAATGACAACTGTTGTATTCGGTTCTATGACAAAGAATAACTCTCCTGCTGTCTGAAAAGCTTGCCTGAGCGCAGGTAATCTTTTGCCGCCTGCATTTTTAAAAGCACCAGTTCCCTTTATATTACACGAAAGCAAATCATAAAGAGTCCCGTAGGGTTTAACATCATAATTCATCACATTTTTCCTCTTAAAAAAATACCTTTCATAGTATTCTTCCATAATGTGTTTTGTCAATAAGTTAACTTCTTTTTTCTCAAGAATATTATTTGTTTCATCGCGCCCACATTTAATATCAGGCAGTTTTGATAAGTCCTCTTCAGCAAGATTTATTATAAAAACGTCACAGCAATTTGGGTTTTCTCCGTTGCGATTGCAACGGCCTGCCGCTTGAGCAATACTGTCCAATCCTGCGTTTGCTCTAAATACACATGAAAAAGATATATCGACTCCTGCTTCAATCAATTGAGTACTAATACAAATTATTCCCTTTCTTACTGTCTTGCCGGATTTTATATTATTGAGAACATCAAGACGATGTATAGGGCACATAGATGTGCTCAAATGTACGAGTTCATGCTTATTGTTTAAAGAATCAGCTATTTTATTTTTCATTATTCTATATAACTCTGCTGCATCCTTTTTAGTATTCAGAATAATTAGACAATTATCGGCTTTCTTTTCGTTAAGCTTTTCAAAAACAAAATTACATAATTCTTCAAAAGAATAGCCACCTTGTTTTGTGATATCAATAATTCTTGTTCGTTTTAACTTTTCAAATCTATCTTTTGTATCGGATACCAGTTCAGAATTAACTGATAATCTGATTGGTATGTCTACTTTATCAAGTAATGGCTGTGTTGCAGTACATAATAATATCGAGCAATTTCCAAAGTGATGCAAAAAGTTTATTGCTTCATTAAACAAATGTATACACTTTATGGGTATTGATTGTATTTCATCAAATATGATTACGGAATTTAAAAGATTATGTATCTTTCTGAGTTTCCCACTTTTTTCAGAATATATGCTCTCTAAGAATTGGACCATCGTTGTTATAACAATCGGATGGCTCCATCTGTCCGTGTATAATTTATATATTTGGGCATCATTTTCATTCTCTGGTAACTCAATATTTGAATGATGCTCTAATATAAAGTTTTCGTCATATTCGTGTTTTAGTGCTTCATTAATATTTTTTGCAGTCTGTTCTAGGACTGACAGATAAGGTATTACATAAATAATGTGATGCATCTTATGATTTTTTGCATGGTTCAATGCAAAACGTAAACTTGAAAGCGTTTTTCCTCCTCCTGTGGGAACACTTAACTGATATATACCTTGAGGGTGTTCTGCAGCTGTAAGGCATTTTAACGAAATATCATTACGGATGAGAGAGATTTCTGAATCCTGTGTAAACTCTGAAATACTATCTTCTAAACGCTTTGCATATTCATCCCAAACCGGTATTTTTATTTCTGTTTCTTGTGAATTTCCAGTTTCAAAGCAATACGCATTATATCTATCAGCATCAATAAGACATGAGAAAATAAATTTAGTAAACAAGTGTATCATAAATGAAATATTAAAATTAAGTTCTTTACACTTTTTAATAAAATTATCAAGTTCGTTGCGGCATGCTTCAGATATCTCGTTAATACTATTTACAATTAAGGCTTCCTCATTTAAGAAATTCATTTTCACTTCATCATAATATAGCTCATTATTCTTTTTCTCAATCTTATTTAGAAGCGGAGTATCTCCTGCAGCAGTCAGCACATCAGTCATCTTTCCATGATGACCAATTATACATAATGATAAGATTTCTTTAACCATTAACATTAAAATATCATTCTTGTATTCACTTTCATCATATAGTTTTTCATATAAAAATTTCGCTCCTTGTATTGCATGAACGACAGTACCTTTTTGAGGAGGTGGTTCATTATTTTTTTTACATTGATAGCTTTTTCTTAGATATTCTACAAATGCTGCTGAGAATTTACCCATATCATGAAGCATTCCTGCTAAACGAGTCAACATAGGAGCATCAAGCTTTGCTCCAAGCATCTGAGCGTACTCTGCGCATTCTTGTATATGCTCTGTCGTCAATTGTTCTCTTCCATCATTTGATATACGCGATATATAATACATTTATCCCATTCCTTCGAAAAAAACCTAGTTTGAATTTATAACTAATAAATTTAATTTAACTTTATCAACACTTTGTGACATATCATGTCAAGGACATCAACACAAATATTACATTTTTGTTACAAATCTACTTCGCTAATTCTTCATAAGCGCATAACATTCTTATAGCTATTTTCCTTATAGTTTCCCGTAAATACTCCGGTTCCAAGACTTCTACCTCAGCTCCAAACCCTAATATCCACTGAATTAAATCTGGTGTAACAGCTACCGTTCTTTCAAAAATAGCTGTCCCATCACCTAATATTTCTAATTTGTCAGCTTTGTTTGCATGGTATTCCCTAATTATACGCGCAGAATTTCCGCTAAACTTCATTACTACTTTCTTAGCTTCTTGACTGCTCATGTTTTTAAACCTATTCTTTAAACACTTTTCCACTAAATTATTATTTGGAGTAAAGATTTCTGATGTGATATTTGCTGATAGGATACGCGACACTCTAAAATCACGCATTTCACGCCTCTCGTGGCAATAAGCCCATAAATGATAGCAACCTTGATTAATTTCCAATAAGTGTGGTTCTATTGTTCTGAAACGAATTGTATTACTATGAAAAGAATAATATCTAACTTTTATGCACAAATGTTGTGTTATGGCTTCTTGAATAATCCTTTTTATTTCTGGACTGCAATCTTGCTCATTTACAAGATCATTTAAGTTGACTTGAAGTAATGGAGATGCTTGCAATAACCAATTCTTCTGGTTTGTGGGTAAAGAGTCTAAGAGAGTCTGCAGTAATCTTTCGGCATTAGTCCCTACATCTAAATGCTTATACGGACTTATTAATTCCTGTATCAATCTTATTGCTTGTAGTTCATCAAAGCTCATGTTTATGTTTTTTAAGTTTGTCTTTTGGAGTATAAACCGTATCGGCTTGGTATTATTATCTTCGTATATAGAAAAACTACGGCTCAGGCTATTGATATCTCTGCGGATAGTTCTATCAGTCACACCATAACCCAGCGCCTTTAATAGGCTATGTAAAGTAGCAATGTCCAACCCATCCGGGTTTTCATTGAGAATTGTTAAAATTTGAAGTTGTCTTTGAACCTGTGTATACTCAGACATACTAAACCTACAAACCTACAAAATATTGCTAGCTATGATTACATATTATCCCACATTAATACATATTTCAACAGTTTTTGGTGTGGTTTATGAAAACAAATTTATATGGAGAAAAAGCACCTATTATAGATGCTTTCTCAATAAATAAAATGCAATATTTTTGTACGGATAAAAATATTATAACAAGCGCATCAGCTCCCCATACCCTTCCTCTTCCATCTTATCCTTTGGAATGAATTTAAGAGATGCGCTGTTGATGCAATATCTTAAGCCACCTAATTCTTTGGGGCCGTCATTGAATACATGCCCTAAATGC
>JAAYNX010000224.1 GCA_012520615.1 Clostridiaceae bacterium
GACTTTCAGCACAGGGAGTTGCCTGTGCTTAACGGACGCAGAGTTGATGTAAGACATCCAGAATTCGTTCTGAGTGCAATTGACGGTGAAGCGTCTAAAAAATCAATTTCTATATTTTTCTATGGAAATTGCAACTATAGGAGTTGGAGGATTAAATATTTGATTTTATAAAAACAATATTACAAACATCAATTCTACCATGCGGTTTCGCATGCATAGTTTTGCTTACTTTTGCTTGAACGGTTATAAGTTCAAATATCTTTATTTGTGAAGCAGGTAAAACATCTTATGAGGATTTATTTAATGTCATTAAGGACAATGCTAATACTTTGATTATTTGTAGGATACGATGGATACAATTGAATGGATGGGATATGATGACTTTAGAATAAAAACCATTCAAATTAATGTAAATTAAAATCTCATCATTAAAAGATGAGATTTTTTCATTATTTAGCAACACTACATTATCCTTCACTAAATTTCATGAAACCGAGTTTTGTAGCTAGTGCGTAAGCACTTGATATAACAATATAACAAATTATTAAATTTTGTCAAGGGTTTGTTTAATAATTTAAAAACAAAAAGTTTTGTGGTGGAGATTTTATATCGAAATTTTCAATTGGGACAGGTTCTTTAGGAGTTGAGACCCACCTAACTTCTATTGCATAAGCAACATCTTTTCCCCTAAAGTAGTCAAAAAATTCAGTATATGTGATTCCACCTTTCAATGCAGTTTTTAACCACACTGGACATTAATACAGATTTTAGTGTTTTAGAGTTTTTCATATATATTTTTCCTATTCACTCATTATTCTCATTGCTATTCATAAGCCTAAAAATTGCTTTATTTATAGCTTTATATAATTCACCTAAATCTTCTTCAGATACATTATATTTGTATTTGATCATGTTTATAGCGTTTAAAGTTTCTTGCAATTCTTCAAAATTCATATTCATTCTTCCTTGTTGTCAGTTTTATTTACTCCTGTTTTTTTATGGTATAAATGTGTATTCACTTTCGTTTATAGGTTTATCACAAAGAAAATTTATAACATCATCTGTCGTTAAAAGTCGAGCTTTTACATTACATGCAGTCTTATAAAAATTATCATCTGAAAGCACAGCAATGTATTTAGAGCTTCCATTTCTACTGTAGTAATAATAATGAATGTATGGGCAATCTTCACCACCATCGAAGTGGTCTCCATAAACTATCGTTTTTATATCAATACCCTCTTCTTCTTTACAAAGCAGCTTAATTCTAAAATCCAAGCTGTATCTCATTGTAAAGTCAGCCCAATATCTCAATTCTTTTGAAATAAAATTCGCAATAAATACGCCGTGTGTGGATGAATTTGATGTGAATTGACTGTCTTCTTCCATTCTGTAAATTCTAGCGTATCCGTGAGTCCTCTTCGTGAAGTCTGCCAGCAAGCCAGAAATATCATAAGAAAACTCATAGTGCCACCCTATAGCATCTTGTGTAAAATTAAAATTGTCAATATCGAGTGTGATTTTAAAGTCATTATAGTTGTCAGGGGCTATACCCTCGATTATTAGTTTTTCATTTTCCATTATTTATTTCTCCTGTTTTTCTTTAAGTTTAATTAGTTGCTCATTCACTTTCTCTGAAATAAGTTCCCAGATGTCTATCTTAGAATTAATGTCATCACCCGTTAATTTTAAATCTGCAAAGTAAGCCATTATATAAAATAGTGTATCTAACTCATCAACTGCAAATACATCACTTTCAGCATGACTTTGAATTGCATTTTCAAACAAATACTTTATGCTTTCACATAGTGTCTTTGGTTTCATTTCATTTACTCCTGTTTTTTAATTTCTGTGATGTATTTTTTTTGCCCAGTGGCTTGATCATCCCAGCTACGATAAGTTAGAGTCCCTTCTACAAAAAGACTCATGCCTTTTCTCACATTGAGCTGTTCAAAAATATCGGCAGTTTTTCCCCAGCCTACTACATTATGCCAATCAGTGATTTCTTTTTGTTCACCAGAAGCGTCTCTATATCGCCTGCTAGTTGCCAAAGAAAAAGAAACCTTTTTCCGACCTGTTGCTGTCATACAAATTTCAGGATCTTTACCAAGATTTCCAATCAACATCACTTTATTTAAATATGCCATTTTTTATTCCTTTGTTTGTTTTTTACAAGTTTAGCCTTTCTACAATAGCGTAGTTCCGCAATTACCGCAAAAGTCTTGCACTTTAGATTTAACTCGGTGCTTTTCACAACATTTTTCCTTTGTTTGTGTGTAATGCTTCCATTCTTTTCGCCTACGGAGAGCTTCATCGAATGTTTCTGTGTAGGACGCATTAGACAATATGTCTAATTCATTGCACTTACACTTAAACTTAAAACGCACTGATAATCCATACCAATTTGATTCTACGTTAACAATAGAACTGCACTTGGTACATTCTAAATCGCCTTCCATTTTTACTCCTCATTATTTTGAAAATGCGGGTTTATGGCACCCGCAGGCCATTTTTATTCCTTTGTTTGTTTGTAAATTAGGTTGAACTACTTGTTAGGTACATTGAACCTCTCATCACTAAAGTGACGAGATTCCTGTTTCACAGACTTCGCAACCTCTATCTCCACAGGCGTATATTCCCGTAGTTCCTACGGTATTGTGTTACTAA
>JAAYNX010000182.1 GCA_012520615.1 Clostridiaceae bacterium
GCAGAATGTCCTATTGTAAATATTTCCTTCATAATATCCAATCCTTAATTTTCTTCATTCATCAGGTTTTCACCTTTCCAAATCAAGTTGCAACTTCATCAATGAGTGCTTGAGGTATAGTTCCCTCGCAAATATCAACCGCTCTCCCCTCCCCTGTACATGGTTCCCAATATGTCCGGTGCCTGTCCCGGACTTATTGCATACTCTCCCCTCCCCTGTACATGGTTCCCCAATATGTCCGGTGCCTGTCCCCGGACTTATTGTGGCTAAATCATTCCCATCTCCGATAAAAAGCCTACCGCCTTATCAATTGAACCCTGGGATATGTCCCAGCCAAATTGTTTGGCCTCATTAGCAACCTCATCAGGCCGTATAGATGTGCTGTTTTCCTTTAGAATATGATAAGTCTTAGCTGCAATAGAAAGCGAAACATAATCCTCATCCCCGGCCTGCGAGAGCTTTTCTAAACAACCTTTGATTTTCCTGCATTCATCAGGTTTTCGCCTTTCCAAATCATCTAAAACTTCCTGCCCATCAGCAGTAAGCGTATAATCAAACCTCTTCTTTTCAAAACCCGTTTCTTCATCTACTCCAAACCCTACTGTTTTCTGTTCTACCAACCCTAGAGCTTTACATTTGCCAATTGAATTATCCAATTCCGGGGAATACGGTCCATAATAATGGGGGTTATATGGTAACCCCAAGTCTAATAAGACATTCAAGAAGTAGGCCCTTTTTTGAATCAATGTTTTCCCCCGCATCGTTCCTCCCGCTTCCCCCAACATCAACAGGAAAACCTCAGATGCTTTCATTGTTTCCCTCCTATTGACTCCGAAACATGCGAGAAAGGCCCATGCCCCACGTCATGTAATAAAGCAGCAAATCGTACAATCCTTATACTTTCCATATCATCATTATCATTAAGTAATTGACCGGATAATCGGCCCGCCAGGTGCATTACTCCCAGGGAATGATCAAACCTGGTATGTAAAGCCCCGGGATAAACCATAGAAGCCAGAGCCTGTTGTTTAATCTTCCTTAACCGTTGAAATAACGGGGTATCAATAATTTCTTCTTCCACAGAACTTCTATGGATAAACCCATGCACTGGATCTCTTATCTCACGCATTTCACTCACCTCCAAGATTAAATTGGAGTTCGTGATAACATATGTAATTACCTGCCAATAATGGGTAATCTTTATCATTAGGCTAAATATTGGGTTTGGAATACATAAGTATTGCTAAGTCCCCAAGTCTAATTACCTATTTTTTTAGGTTTAGTTGTACCTCCCGCATCAAATCCGTTTATTCATAATCACTAATCAAAAGTTTTTCATTTCTTGAACTCATATCATTTAGCATATTATATGTAAAACCATGATTCCTAAAAAGTTTTACAATAAATGAAACCCAATTTTCATTAAAAATATAGTCCTCGTGAACTTCATCATAATGACAATATTTTGTATCCGTGTCAAAAGGATCTTCAGAATTATTACCCGGTCTAATATCAAATAATTTCCATAATACTACATGATAGTGTATAGAGAAATCTTCAATTCCTTCCTCAATAACTCGCTCTTTAACATCTTTAGGTTTTAGTTTTCCAACATTAACCCCTTCAATTCTTATTGTTTTATCTTTAATTATAGTTGTTAATTTTTGCACACTTTCACGCTCATCAGGAGTTAAATCATTCCAATTAATAAACTCTACAGCTAAATCATTCCGATTAGTATTTGAAACCTTCGGAATCTGAATTAATTTAATGCTGTATTCCTGACTCTGAAATACTTCATCGGAAAGAGCTGTTCTATATTTATTTATAAAGTCTATTATATCTTGTGCTTCACTGGATAATAGGTTCTTTTGTGCTTTTCGCTGCTCTTGAGTTTGAACTTTGGAAAACTGTAACGAAAAGGCTAAGTTTTCATTAATGGCATATTCTTCCCCAAAAAGCTTGGTTAGCGTATTTTCGTAGTTATATAGCAAAGCCTGACACTCACCAAAAATCTGAGTTCCTAGAGTTTCTTTCTCAATATGTCTATGTTCAATTTTATTTCTTAATTTAATAAAAAACTCTAGATTCTTTTTTTCAGGTTCTGAAAGACCATTATATTTCTTTATACATTCTCCAAGCTCCCAAGCTTTTCTTTCGCCATTAACAATTTTATACCGGTTACCTTTTTTGTAATAGAATTTATCACCAATAGTATTATTAAAATATGCATGAAAGAGTCTTGTCCATGCCATTATCATTAAGGAAATGTAATTCTCAACTTTGAAGGGTGTTCTCGGCTTGTTGTAAATTTCTACAGCCAATAGCGCACTATCAATAGAACTCTCTAAAATATTTTTAGTTTTTCCTCTTCTAAGCTTCATAACTTTTCATCCCTTAACGTATGCCCTGCTTCCAGCAAGGCCGCACAGGTATGTGCTCCTTATACCGGCACCAC
>JAAYNX010000096.1 GCA_012520615.1 Clostridiaceae bacterium
ATTGTACATGAAGATGTCATCCTTTCTCGTTGAGTAATTTCTGCCAAGTTTTTATCTTAACAGGATGTCATCTTCTTTTCAATTCTTATGGGCTTTTTATCAATCCCTACAGTAACTTTACACTAAGGAACATTAAATTGTTTTAATGAGCTAAATTATAACGAATTGTGCGCAGTTGAGGGTGGTAACTTCTGGACTGGCTTGGTGACAGTTGCTGCAGGGGTAGGAGCTTTAGTTACTGCAGTAGCATTAGTAACGACTGCTCCAGCAACATTAGGTGTCGGAATAGCTGCAGCAATGGGAGTACTAGATTTTGGATGGGGAGTTGCAATCGGAATAGCAGATATGGCTGGTTCTAAAGTAACCCAACCAATTACACCTATTTATTAATTTAGAAAATTAGCGATAATGTACAATTATTCTAGCATTATCGCTAATTCTATTATATCGGAAAGGCAGAATCATGATTAACAAAGAAAAAGCAATTCTATATTCATCTTATATTGTTTGCATAGTATTATTTTTTATTTCTAAAGCAATACCTATTAAAATTAAACTTTTTTTGGCACTTATTCTTATTTCATATATTTTACTTTGGAATTACCTGAATAAAGTAGTAGAGGATTCAAAAAAAAGGAAGGTTGTCGCCTATTATTATAGATTTTTATGCTTTCTTAATCTTTTTCTAGCGTTAGGAGCGTTTTTATCAATGTTTTTTAAACTTGATCAGGGAGAAGCTTATGGGTGGCAAACACTATTATATATACTACCAGCTGTTCTTGCGGCAGTAATATTCATAATTAAAATGCTAAAAGTATCAAAAAACAATTAATTTCATACTCTATTCAGAGAATTTTTTTATCCCTGATATATTTAATGAGCTTAGAATATAAAATAACTCTAACTTTAATTCAATATCTATTTTATCTAATTTGCATATTTTTTCATAACATTTTTTAAGATTATTCCGAAACATTTCATAATAAGGTATATACCAAACTCTTTTTGTTATAATAATAAACTGTTTAACAGTATAATTTGAAAGATTATTTGATATTGATGACCAAAATGAATACATTCTAAATATACAATACATCTGGTATATACCAAGTATTAAAACAACTAAAACTGCAATTATAATTGCCACCATTATTTATACTCCATAATTTTCGTATTATCATAATTAATTATATAACTAATATTTATATATTAAAAGGGGGGGTAAAGGGATGGCACGGCGAAATCATGAACCCATTTTCTTCCTACTCCCTTTCAAGAGATTTTTTAAAATATCTTTTTGTTTTACATATACTCTTCACAATTTGGCGGCATTTTGTTTTATATTACTATTTTTGGTAAATTGAAAAAGTAAATTCCGGTATTCAGTGATCTTTGAAAAATGCATAAGTAACTTCCATCATTCAAAATGGTATTGTGCCGCCAAGGAGGACGATATCATGATGAAACGAAAACAACTACACGACAACTCTCATCTCACTTTGGAACAGCGAAGAATCATTCAAGCAGGCATTGAAAACAACTCACCTAAGGCTGCCATCGCACGCACAATTGGCAAGGATGCCACAACAGTTGCCAAGGAAATTTATAAACATCGAACATTCAAACCCCGCAATACTTTTAACAACCCTATTAATTGTATAAAGTGGAAATCCTGCGAGAAAAAAGTTTGCTTTCAAACTTGTAGCGAGCTTGAAGAACCAGTTTGTTATCGCCGTGATAAATCACCAGGAGCTTGTAACAAATGCAAAACTCGCTAAAGTGTCATTTTGACAAAATTTTTACAATGCTATGAAAGCGGATGAGGAATATCGCCATGATTTGGTCGATTTTCGTGAAGGTATAAATCTTACCACGAAGGAACGTACTGATATTGCCAACGTGCTTGCTCCTTTAATGAAACAAGGCCAGTCAGTTCACCAAATTCTATCTTCACACAAGGAAATCACTCAGAGCGAAAGGACTATCTATCATTACATAGAAAGCGGTGTTTTCAAGGATTTTGGCATCAACAATTTTTCACTAAAAGAGCAGGTCAATCGTAAGCAGTTCAAGCAAAAGTATAAGAAACGCAAGGAACCAGCCAATTTCGAAGGTAGAAAATATGAGGATTTTCTGAGGTTTCGTTCTGAAAACCCCGAAACCCCTGTTACGGAAATGGACACTGTCTACAATAGCCCAAGCGGTCCGTACCTTCAGACATTCATTTTTGAAAAAACCCCGTTTATGATTGGATTTCTTCATCACGATAAAACTAATGAGTCCATGTCTGGCATTATAGATTTCCTACAGAAAAAACCTGGCGCAGACTTATTCTCAAAGCTATTTTCGCTTTTATTGACTGATCGCGGTTCGGAATTTGAAAAACATCAGATGTTCGAACTGGACAAAAGCGGTAATACGCGGCTTTCGATATTTTACTGCGACCCAATGCAGTCAAGTCAGAAGCCACACGTTGAAAACAATCACAACTATGTCCGTGACATTATTCCGAACCGCTATCCAATAGATACCCTAACCCAAGAAGACATAAACCTAATGTTTTCACACATCAACAGCACGCCACGCCGGTCTTTGGGTGACAGAACACCGTATGAGTTGTTTTGCTTTCTCTACGGCAAAACAACTACGAATCTATTGGGAATCAACGAGATTAGCCGGGATGATGTAATTCTTAAGCCAAGCCTTATTTACTCTAAAAAGCAATTGCCTGTAGGCTAACAGAATATCTTGAAAAACTAAATTCCGGCGGCACAAACGGAACAAAAATATTCATTTGACTTGTGGAATTTAATCATGCAATTTTTAAAAAATCGAGTTTCCCAGGTCTGTTTGCCATGCAAAATTTTAACTGGACATAAACAGTTTAGCCTCACTTTTTGCACTTTCCCTTTCATCTTGCACCATTTACACCCTGATTTTATCGCATTTCTGGAAGTTACTTATGCATTTTTCAAAGATCACTGAATACCGGAATTTACTTTTTCAATTTACCTTTATTTTTTTTTGCAAATAGTCTATTGACATTTCGAGGGGACATGTATAAAATCAAAATATATTGGTTGATTATGGTAGATTAGGGAATTGATAGAAGTCAATAAAAATTGTGAATTAACAATGGAAAATGTGATTGCCATCAGAAAGAAGATGGGGCAGCAGGAGATACAACAGACTCTTATGCATGTTAGAAATATTATTAGTGAATCAGGTGCTAATAAATCAGGGCCAGTAGTTACAACAAC
>JAAYNX010000198.1 GCA_012520615.1 Clostridiaceae bacterium
CGGCGGCAGTCTGAATCCGGATGATGTTACTAACAGAGCGCAAATGGTTCAAGTGTTATATAAGCTGCGAGGTAAGTAGATATTCAAACTTATAACCTGATAAATGTTTTCATAGCGTCAGTCTGTGCGAAAACTTTTAACATGCAGGTTATGATATTAGACCACGCCGCTTATCTTGTACAGATTTAATACTATTGATAGTTTTCACACAGTCTGGCGTTGACATTACAAAAACTTGCATTGTATAATTAGGTAACAATTTAATACCTGTCGATGACGGGAATGTGAAGTATTTTGGGTCAAATAAAGTGAAAAAGCTGTATGGTGAGAGGCTTTTATGAATTCCGGTATTTCGTCCCACCCCTGAGACTTAGAGCCGAGGAGGCTTACGTTTGTCACGATATAGACTAAAAGCCGGGCATAAAGACCTGTTAATTCAGGATTAAATCTTTAAGCCAATTAGGGTGGTACCGCGGAAAATTTTTATCCGTCCCAGTTATTGGGGCGGTTTTTTATTGCGACAGACTGTGCGAAAACTGTTTTAACATACAACAAGCTACAGCCGCTAAACTTGCATAGATTTAATACTATCGACAGTTTTCACACAGTATGGCGTATACACTAAGGTTAAGAGGTGTGTGATGTATTTTTCCAAAATGTTTTTGCCGACCATGAGAGAGGTGCCGGCAGAAGCCGAGATTATTAGCCATAAACTGATGCTAAGGGCAGGATTGATACGAAAGCTGGCATCGGGTATATACTCGTTTTTGCCATTGGGGCTCCGTGTTCTTAAAAAAGTTGAACAAGTTGTAAGAGAGGAAATGGACAGAGCAGGTGCTCAAGAATTACTCATGTCTGCCCTGCTTCCAGCCGAAAGCTATCGTGAATCGGGGCGGTGGGAGGTATTTGGGCCGGAGATGTTCAGGCTTAAGGACCGAAACGACAGAGATTTCTGTCTTGGTCCTACCCATGAAGAAATTTTTACGGAGACTGTGAAGCATAGTGTGCGTTCTTATCGTGGTCTGCCGTTAACTCTTTATCAGATACAAACCAAATATCGTGACGAAATTCGTCCCAGATTCGGTGTTATGCGTTCCCGTGAATTTATAATGAAGGACGCGTATAGCTTTGACCGCGATGATGCAGGTCTTGATATTTCATATAAACAAATGGAAGAAGCTTATAGGCGGATATTTGACCGGCTAGGTCTTATCTATAAGGTGGTTGAAGCTGATACGGGTGCTATGGGCGGTTCAGGCTCCCAAGAATTCATGGTAATATCCGATATTGGTGAAGACGCAATAGCCTATTGCAAGACTTGCGGATACGGAGCAAATGAAGAGAAGGCAAGCTGCCCACCACTTAAAGACCCGGTGGTTGAAGAAGAATTGCCTGCAGAAAAAGTGCTTACCCCGAATATTCACACTATTTCAGAGCTGACCGAATTCTTAGGTTGTGAACCAACTAGGGTGGCAAAAACCTTAATTTATAAAGCTGATGATATGCTGGTAGCGGCAATGGTCAGAGGAGATAGGGAATTAAATGAGGTTAAGCTAAAGAATATATTGGGATGTACAGAACTGGAAATGGCAGATGAAAAGAGCGTTTGCACAGTAACGAATGCCGAGGTGGGCTTTGCAGGGCCCATTGGTCTAAAAATCAAGATTATAGCTGACTATGAAATAGCACAGGGGAAAAACCTTATTGTGGGCGCTAACGAAACAGATTATCATATTATCAATGTAAATATGGAAAGGGACTTCGAGGCTGAGGTTCATGATATTAGATCAATAGCCGAGGGTGATACCTGTCCTTGCTGTGGTAACGAAATAACTCTTGCCAGAGGAATAGAGGTAGGCCACATTTTTAAGTTGGGTACTAAATACAGCGAGATATTAAAATGCAATTATGTAGATGAGAGCGGAAATGAGAAGCCAATGGTAATGGGTTGTTACGGGATTGGTATCAACCGTTTGATGGCATCTGTTATAGAACAAAGCAATGACGAAAACGGTATAATATGGCCTATGGAAATTGCACCATATCAGGTTATTATAGTACCGGTTAATATACTTGATGAAACCGTAATGAATATAGCTAAAAATATGTATGACAGGCTTCAAAAGCTAAATGTGGAAGTGCTTTTGGACGACAGGAATGAGCGAGCCGGGGTAAAGTTTAACGATGCAGA
Source organism: Clostridiaceae bacterium (assembly GCA_012520615.1). Lineage (GTDB taxonomy): Bacteria > Bacillota > Clostridia > DSM-8532 > DSM-8532 > DTU059. The sequence continues at coordinate 2,192 of JAAYNX010000198.1, forward strand.
CCTTATTGGCATTCCCATTAGAATCAATATAGGAAGAAAAGCCGCCGAAGGATTGGTCGAATATAAACTCAGAAGGGGACATGAGGCTCTAACATTAACTGTGGATGAGGCTATAGAAAAAATATTGACACAGGTCGAAAATCAGTAAGTTAATTCAGAATTAAAATATTATTTGGAGGAAATTTTATGGCACAGAATAAGAAATTTGTTGAAGCAATTACTTCTATGAATGAAGATTTTGCAAGGTGGTATACCGATGTAGTAAAAAAAGCTGATCTGGTAGAATATTCAGGTGTGAAGGGATGCATGATTATCCGCCCTTATGGTTTTGCTCTTTGGGAGTTGATTCAAAAGGAACTGGACAGGCGTTTCAAGGAAACAGGCCATGAAAACGTATATATGCCAATGTTCATTCCCGAGAGTCTTCTTCAGAAGGAAAAGGACCATGTAGAAGGCTTCGCTCCCGAGGTTGCTTGGGTGACTCACGGCGGTAGCGAACAACTGGCAGAAAGACTCTGCGTGCGTCCTACGTCAGAAACACTTTTTTGTGACCACTACAAGGATATAATTCAATCTTACAGAGATCTGCCCAAGTTATACAATCAATGGTGTTCAGTTGTAAGATGGGAAAAAACAACCCGCCCCTTCCTGCGTTCAGTTGAGTTTTTATGGCAAGAGGGACATACTGCCCATGCAACCCCGGAAGAAGCACAGGAAGAAACGATTCGTATGCTTAATGTCTATTCTTCTTTCTGTGAAGAAGTTCTTGCTATTCCAGTTATTAAGGGACAAAAAACCGAAAAAGAGAAATTTGCCGGGGCCAATGCCACTTACACCATTGAAAGTCTTATGCATGACGGTAAGGCTCTTCAATCAGGCACATCACATAATTTCGGTGATGGCTTTGCTGAGGCTTTCGGAATTCAATATTTGGACAAGGATAACCAGTTGAAATATGTTCATCAGACCTCTTGGGGCATGAGCACCCGTATTATTGGGGCTATTATTATGGTTCACGGGGACGATTCGGGCTTGGTTCTGCCCCCGAGAATTGCTCCTACACAGCTTATAATTGTTCCGGTTCAACAGCAGGTTGAAGGTGTTCTGGATAAAGCATATGAGCTTAAAGAAAGACTTTCAAAGGTATGCCGGGTAAAGGTAGACGATTCTGACAAAATGCCGGGATGGAAGTTCTCCGAGCACGAAATGCGTGGGGTTCCTCTTCGTCTAGAGGTTGGTCCCAAGGATATCCAGAAGAATCAGGTGGTTTTGGTAAAGCGCGAAAACCGTGAAAAGCTCTTTGTATCAATGGATGAACTGGAAACAAGAATTCCGGAGATTCTTGAAGAAGTGCAGGCATCTTTATATAATAAAGCTCTTAACATGAGAAATTCCAAGACCTTCACCGCAAAAACCATGGATGAAATGGAGAGCATTCTTAATGAAACCCCCGGTTTTATAAAAGCTATGTGGTGCGGAGATGAGGAATGCGAGAATGCCATTAAGGAAAAAATGACTGCCACCGCAAGATGCATCCCCTTTGAACAAGAGAATATATCCGACAAATGTGTATGTTGTGAGAAGGAAGCTAAACATATGGTTTATTGGGGAAGAGCTTATTAATTTTTTCGTATCATGGATGCTTTCCTCATGGCGTTAAATCGTTGCAGATTATAGCCTGCAAACTTGTATAACTCTATACTATTGATAGTATTCGCCCAGTTAGTATAGGTAAGGGAACACCATTATATAGTAAAAATTGTTTTTTAGGAGTGTGAATACACTCCTTTTTTTTGAACTTTTTGGGAGCGAAAAAGAATTTAGGGTAAATAAATATTGATATTTGTAGTTTTGTGGAGGGCTTTGATGGGTAGAGATAAAATTTTGTGTATCGACGATGAAGAAATGATTGTTGATGCTTTAAAATTTGAATTGGTTAATCATATATCACCTGAGATACTTATTGAAACGGCAACAAGTGCTGAAGAAGCACTTTTGATTGTCAATGAATCCCTTAGGCGGGGGGACAGATTTATTCTGGTGATTTCTGACCAAAGAATGCCAGGGATGACAGGAGAAGTTCTACTATCAAGGCTAGACAAAATAATTCCCCATTCACTAAAAATTCTGCTGACAGGTTATACAAACATAGAGGCTGTCCAGTATGCAATAAATAATGCCGGATTGTTCAGATACATACAAAAACCTTGGGAACAGGAAGATTTGATTCTTACGGTAAAGCAGGCCATCGACAAATACAACACAAAACGGGCACTTGATGAAAAAACCAATCAAATCATTAAAATGAATGAGGAGTTAGAAGATAAGATTGAGGAAAGGACTATTCAGTTAAGCGAGGCTCTGAAAGAATTAGAAGCTTTTTCATTTACTGTTTCCCATGACTTGAAATCTCCGCTAAGATCAATAGATTACTATACAAAATATATACTTGAAGACCACCAGGAAGAACTCAGTGAGGAAGCTAAAGAAATGCTTAGGAGCATTAGGAGTACTTGTGAAAGTATGTTCAACCTCATAAACAAGCTATTACTATATTCAATGACAGCAAAAGCGCTTCCTGAATTATCATCTATTGATACTAACCAACTATTTGAGCAGACATATTCCGAATTAATGACATCAATAGAAAATAGAGATATCGAATTTGTGATAAATGGAGAGCTTCCTGTTGTAGAAGCAGACCCTGTTCTATTGAAACAAGTTATAAATAATATCTTATCTAATTCTATAAAGTTTACCAGAAAAAAAGATAAGGCAGTAATAACAGTTGATTGTGAAGAAGCTGATAATGAATATCGCTTTTATGTCAGAGATAATGGCGCGGGTTTTGATATGCAATATGCTTCAAACCTTTTTGGTATTTTTCAGAGAATGCATAATCAAAGCGAATTTGAGGGTTCAGGTATAGGTTTGGCAACGGTAAAGAAAATTATAGAAAAACATGGTGGTAAAGTCAGCATAGACAGTGTTGAAAATGAAGGCACCGTAGTTAGTTTTTCATTGCCGATACCATAGCAGAAAGAAAGGGGCGATAATAAATTGAAGGGAATATATATAGCTCTTATAAGTTTTTTCGTCCTAATCTTAGTTGTTGTAGGAGTGTATTTGCTTGACCAAGCCTTTGTTCCAATTAATGATAATCTTACTGAAGAAATAATAAAAAATCAGAACCTAAAAAATACATTTAAAATAGATAATACAGATAAATCAATTATTGTCGGTATTTATAATGCTGGCTATCTTTATCATGAGAGTCATAATCACGGTATTAATAAGGACGTAGTTACTGAGCTGTTTAACAGGATGAATACAGACTTTAGGCTAGAAGTGATGCCCAGGGTTAGGGTTTCGTCAATGATAGAAGAGGGGCTTGTCCATGTTGGTGTTTCTACTGTGGAAACACCTGAGAGAGCCAATTATTTATACTTTGTTCCTTATTTTACAGAGAAAAATGATGTTCTGGTAAGAAGCGATACAAATATCTCAACCGAGGCAGAACTTCTACAGCGAGAGAACATAAAGGTGGGAATAGTAAGAGGTTATTATTATGGTGAATATTATACGAAACTAATTAAAAAGCTTGAAGCCAAAAAAATGATTGTTCAGGCAAAGGATACAGAGCAGCTCTATAAAATGTTGGATGAAAACTGGATACAGGTTACCTTTAATTTGGCAACAAGCTATCTTTTCTATCTCGATTATTATGATATACAAGGTATTAATATTTATGATTGGGCACCCGAAGAAGAGCCCTTGGTTAGAAATCTTGCTTTCAGTAAAAAATACTTTTCCCCCGATGATATTGCCAAAGTTCAAAAAACTATAGATGAAATGATTGACGATGGAACTATCTATAACATTTTTAATACGTATATATCCGATGATAACACAAAAAGGATGTGTAAAAGATAATGGTGCTGAAAAACTTAATGAACAGAATCTCATTAAAGAGGGTCGGGCTTGCTGGAAAACTATCCAGTATGGTTTTTTTACTTGGTCTTATAATCTATATACCAAGCATTATTTTCGGCGCAATTAGTAACCTTAACATCATAAATACAGAGCTTGCAGAATACAAGCAGGGAGTTGAAGTTAGAGTCCAGAATGCATTTGAGCCTGCAATCTGGAATTATGATATAGAAACCCTGAGAAAACTTATTACCATAGAGCTTCAGAATGAAACCTTGAAATCTGTAAGAGTAAGCACAGAAGAGGCAAAAATCGTATGGCTTACCTCGATAGATAATATGGTAGTTGATGAAACCGTAGCTCCGAAAGGCGAATACATTGATAAAAAGGTTATCCCTGTTTTCAGGATGGATGAAAAAGAACGGATAATTGCGTATGCGACCATATGGTATGATCACTCAACCATTAGGAATGAGTATTTCACAAGCCTGAGAAATAATTTCTTTATAGTTGGAGTTATTCTGTTAGCTACTAGCGTAATTACTTCAACATTAAGCTATGTCAGGCTTGTACGTCCTCTTGAAGTAATAAGAAATAGTATGATTGAAGCCGGAAAATCTTCAATGGAACTAGCAAAGAAAAAAATCGGAAAAGCTAGATTTAACAATGCTTTTCCTGAGATAAAAAACATGGCTTCAGATCTAGAGTATATGTTTAATGAGATAGACGAGGCAAATAGAAAAATACGAGAAAATGAAGCCCAATTCAGAGCCTTTTTTAATCAGGCAGGTGTTGGAGTTTCTAAAAACATAGCCAGTACCGGACAAATTATAATTGTAAATCAGCGCTATTGTGATATTACCGGCTACACTGCGGAAGAACTAAAAAATATGAGTTATATGGATATAACTTATGAGGAAGATCTTCAAAAGCAGCTTGTTTTAACCGAAAAAATTCTTAGTGGTGAAATTGAAGAATACATATTGGAAAAACGATATATTCATAAAAGCGGCAAACATATTTGGGTAGAGATCACTGTTACACGCTTATGGAATCAGGGCGAAACGCCGACATTTTTTATGGCGGTAATCCAAGATATCACAGACCGTAAAATTGCCGAGGAAAAACTCAATAGGCTTAATAACGAGCTGGAAGATAAGGTTGCAGAAAGAACTAGGGATTTAGAAGATGCTAATTACGAGCTAGAATCTGCAATAGAGGATTTAAAAGCTGCTCAGACACAATTAATATACACGGAAAAAATGGCTGTATTAGGTCAACTGGTAGCAGGTATTGCCCATGAGATTAATACACCGTTGGGCATTATTAATTCAGCGGGAGGAACTATTGATAGAATTCTTCGGAATGAATTGTATAATGTGATAGATTTCTGCAACCGTTCATCCGAAGAGGTATGCGAACTATACAGTAACTTAGTGAAAAAAAGTAAAAATAATGCAGATACCCAAAGCAACGCAGAAAAACGTATGTTACGCAGGAGGTATTTTGAGGCGGCGGAAGAAAACCGAATCAAAGTGGATGATGAGATTATAGAAAAGCTGATCGATTTAGACTATAACGAAGAAACCGATGATTTTATTAAACTGGTTAGTAAACCTGAAAACATTGAGGCTATTAAAGCTGCTTACAACACTGCCGTATTGCATAAATCAGTGGGGATGATAAGAGTATCTACTGAGAAAGCTTCAAAGGTTATACTTGCATTAAAAACATATTCCCGCAAGGTAACCTGTTCTGAAATGGTTCCGTTTGATGTTGTTAATGACGTAGAAACGGTTTTGACCTTGTATTATAATCAAATGAAATACGGTATAGAAATAATAAGAGATTACGAAGAGGTGCCGCCGGTTTTATGTTTCCCTGATAAACTGCATCAGATTTGGGTAAATATATTAAACAATGCTTTACAGGCTATGAACTATAAAGGCATACTTAAAATTAGCATTTCAAATGATGGCGATAAAGTTAAAGTCTCCATAGCCAACAACGGACCAGCCATTCCTGATGATATTATTAATATGATATTTGAGCCCTTCTTTACTACTAAAAAGCTGGGTGAGGGAACTGGTCTAGGGTTAGACATCGTTAAGAGAATTTTAGATGAAATTGGTGGAAGCATCAATGTGGAAACAAATCCAGAGGTAACAACCTTTAATGTATGGCTCAAAACATGAAGAGGTGAGGTTTATGTCGAAACGTAGTGCGATTATTTGTGTAGACGATGATGAAATGATACTTATTTCTCTAAAACAAGAACTCATGGCACACTTTAACGGTCAGTACCGTTATGAAACAGCTCTAAGCGCTGAAGAAGCATTGCAATTGATTGATGAACTTGTAGCCGACGAGATTTACATAATTCTGATTATAACAGACTGGTTGATGCCTGGTATGAACGGTGACGAATTTCTTATGAAGGTCAATGAAAAGTACCCTGATATACAAGCTCTCATCGTAACAGGTTATGCGGACATATTAGCAGTTTCAAAAGCCAGACACAGAATTAACTTAAGTGGTGTAATTACAAAACCCTGGAGTTCAGATGAGTTGATACAAAAGGTAAAATCGGTTATAGGATGCAATTAAGCATATTAATAGAGGTATTACATTGTATAAAGTAATGATTGCTGATGACATTGAAATTCTTCGATACGATTTAAAAAGGATGAAAGTCTGGAGTGAAACAAAAGACTTTGCTGTTGAAGGTGAGGCTGAAAACGGGTTAGATGCACTAAAAAAACTGCGGGCATCTGACTATGATTTGCTTATCACTGATATAAAAATGCCTATTATGGGCGGGATGGATCTATTGAAAGCCGTTTCCCAAGAAAAACTATGTCCATGCGTAGTTTTACTTAGCGATTATACAGAATTCGCATATGCTAGGGAAGGGCTGCTGCACGGGGCTTTTGATTACTTAGGGAAACCCATTAATAATAAAGATTTGACAGACCTTTTATCACGTGTTAAAACGTTTCTCGATGACAAAAAACAAGAACAGGACAAAATTAAGCAATGGGAAGGCTTAGCTGAAGAGGCTTTTTTCCCTGCCTCTTATGTGGAGCAAGTGGCATCATTTCTGATTAAAGCTCAGGATGATGCTATTGAAGCAACCGATTCCCTGCTTGAAACGGTGGGGGCGGCCTTAAATTATGATGTGAAAAAGGCGACAATTATCTTAGAAAATGCATCCAAGCAGGTTTTTACCGAGGTTGTTAAAGCTCATGGTTGGATTAAACTATATACTGACATTGATGACACGAGAAAGTTAAATTTCTCAGAAGATCAAAGCTGGGAAGATATTTGTGAAACCGTACATACTGAATTCGATAATCTGCTTAAGTTCCTAAAAAAGTTTGTAATATGGAAGGATACAGATTCATACGTAAAGAAGGCCTGCAGAGAAGTGCTCTACAATATTGAAAATAACATTTCCGTTAAAAGCATAGCAGAGAACCTGTTTATCAGTAAAGCATATTTGAGTGAGAGATTTAAGCAGATTACAGGGGTTTCTTTATCTAAATATATTTTTATAGTTAAGATGCAAAGGGCAAAATATTTATTAACAAATAGCACTCTTAAAAATTATGAAATTGCAGAGATTTTAGGATATAACGATCACGAGTATTTTAGCAAAGTATTTAAGAAAAATTTTGGCACTTCTCCTGCTCTTTTTAGAAAAAAGAATACGAATATCTGATGTTTATCCGGGAATAAAGCTACTTTTTTTCATTTTTTTACAGGGCATAGTTGTATAGAATATCATTGACACAACTATGCTTTTTTGTTGTTTACAAATTTAAACATTAACATAAATCGAGATATAAAAATGAGGATGAACAATGTGCTTAATAAAAACATGCTTAAAAAAATATTTACTAGAAAAATCAGGGCCTAAGAACAATAAAAAAGATCCTGATTATTATTTACATCATGATTTACTTACCGGTTTACCCAACAGAACATTACTGATGAAAGACCTTTCTTATTGTAATAATGTGAGCGAAAAAGATAATTGGGTTATTATCGTTGTTGATATAGACCATTTTAAGCTTATTAATGATAGTATGGGACAGGACTTTGCAGATGAACTTCTGAAAATAGTTGCAGACCGGCTGAACCGGGTTTTTGGTGCTGGAAATGCTTATAGAATGGACGGAGACGAGTTTGCTGTTATATATAATCATAATTCTAGCAAAGCTTTGTCTGACTCTTTAAAGCCTATTTTCGAGCAGCTCAAAAAGCCTTATGAGATAAGAAGAACCAAAATGCACATTAATTTAAGTATGGGCATTGCTTTATGTAAAGATGGGAAGAGAACGCCGGAGGAATATTTGAATTGTGCAGGAATAGCTTTAAGAGAAGTTAAAAACAGGGGAAGAAACAATTATCTGATATATAAAGGACATATGAGCGATTTGGTAAAGGAGCGAATGCTTATAGAAGGGCTCCTTTACAAGGCATTGGAAAACAGAGAATTTGAAGTATATTACCAGCCGCAGATGATAGTGGACTCCGGGGAAATATTAGGATTCGAAGCATTGATTCGCTGGAATAGTCCGGAATTGGGCTTTGTTCAACCAAACCGATTCATAAAAATTGCAGAAGAAAACCATCTCATTATTCCAATAGGAGAGTGGGTATTAAAAAGCGCCTGCAGCTTTATAAAAAAACTACACCAAAATGGCTACGATAAGCTGAATATATCGGTGAATGTATCTATTGTTCAGCTTATGGACGATGGCTTTGAAAATAGCGTGTTGAAAATATTAGAGGAAACCGGGCTAAATCCGGAACGCCTACAATTGGAAATCACAGAGACCGTTTTGGTAGAATCCTATGAATACATAAAAGAAAAGCTGGTACGATTAAAAAAGTCAGGCATAAGAATAGCCATGGATGACTTTGGTAAGGGATATTCATCTTTGGGTGTTTTAAGCCAGCTACCGATACATACCCTTAAAATTGACAAGATATTTATGGAAAGTTTTTTACAGGACGCACCAAAGCGACTAATTACTGATTTGGTAATTCAGATTGGCAATAAAATGGGGCTCGATGTTTTAGCCGAGGGTGTGGAAACACAGGAACAGTTTGAATATTTAAAGAAATATAACAATATAAAAGCCCAAGGATACTATTTCAGTAAGCCTGTACCGATGGAAAGCGCCGAGGAAATGGTTAGAAAACTGCCCACGCCCCCGTGTAACTGGAAATTTAGTTATAATATGCCGTAAATAATTCGCCATTTGTGATATATAATGATAAAATCAATAAAGAAGAATGAAAAACACCATGATAAAGATATATCACGATGGAGGACCATTACAGATGAACCGGTATAACAGGAAATTTTCCCAACCGCGGAAAAAGAGAAATAGTATATTTGGAAATGTATTAATAATCGGCATTATCATTTTATTTACATTCACAGCTTGGTTTGTCGGAAAGAAAATAATTAACAATAACAACAATTCTCAGCAGTTGCCGGAAGCTCCATCTTCAACGGTATCTGTATCTGATACCCCTGCGCCTGTAATCGTTCCGGCCTCAATTCCGAAAGCAGCTCTTGAAATTGATGGAATCGATTATACACTTACAGCCATAGAAAGCACTAAGGCTACTTCGGCTTCTTTGCAGGATTCTTTGAAAATTGGTATTGGAAAAGGGTCAGTCGTCCATTTTAGTTTTGAAGTTCCACCGGATTCATATAATATTAAACTGTATAAAGAAGATGAAATGGTGTTTACAGGCAAAACTACGGTGATACTTCCGGAAGAAATTCCTGCAGACGGAGAATATCAAGGTGTTTTTGAGGCTCAATGGAATCAGGGAGATTATATAGGAACTGCAAATTATCATTTTACCCTATCAGCAGATTTTCCGGCTTTGCCAGAAATATCTGCAACAGAGATTAACCCCGGAGAGCTTATTGTATTGAGGATTAAATACCTCAACCCGGAAGAAACCGTTGAGATAGAGACCGACTTGGATTTTAAGCCCAATATGTTCAAATATAATGATGACTATGTTATTTTGCTCCCTGTAAGCTATTTTAACAAATACGATAGTGTATACAGCTTTAAACTGTTAATCGGAGATGAAACCTTCTCTTACGCCATAAAGGTAAATGATAAAGAATTTGTAACCCAGCAGCTTACCATTGACACTAAAATTGCCGCAGAGACACGCAATGATAAAAGCGCACAAGAGGTAAAGGAGAAAATTGACCCATTAAGGCCTGTATGTGATGATGTGGCTTATTGGGAAGGTGATTTTATAATGCCTGTGGAGGGCGGACGAGTAAGGGAGTATGATTTTGGAAAGAGGAGACATGTTAATGGTTCGCCTACTTCTTATAGGCACAATGGGCTTGATATAGGGCATGATCTCGGAGTTCCTGTTATGGCATCAAACAGCGGCAGAATACTCATAGCCGACTATATGATAGGTACAGGAAACACGGTAATAATAGAGCATGGTTTCGGGTTAAAAACATGGTATTATCATATGGATGAATTGAATGTTAAAACAGGGGATATGGTAACAAAAGGCGATATTATAGGAAAGGTTGGCACAACAGGCTTTTCGACAGGACCCCATTTACATTTTTCTGCATCGATTAATTGGGTTTATATTAATCCGATTACCCTAATAAATGAGGGAATACCACTGATAACCAGCGAATAAAGTATGGAAACAAGACAATTTACAAATTTTATACTTGACAAATCATGATATTCTTCATAAAATAGTGTTTGTTTCTGTTAAGTGGTGGGTATAGCTCAGTTGGTTAGAGCGCCAGGTTGTGGCCCTGGAGGTCATGGGTTCAACTCCCATTATTCACCCCATTAAGTCTGGTGAATAGAGGTTGGAAATTGGGGTTACCCCGGTTTCCAGCTTCGAAAACTGACTTTCATCTTTAAAGACTGTACGTTGAGAAAATATGGCAGCTTCAATACCCAAAAATACCGGTAAAGTTTACTAAAGTATTGCTTGACAAAGGGTTGAATCATCCTTATAATTGATGTTGCTTCATTAATGGTGGGATGTCGCCAAGTGGTAAGGCACCAGACTTTGACTCTGGTATTCGTAGGTTCAAATCCTGCCATCCCAGCCAACTATGATCCACTAGCTCAGTTGGTAGAGCACTTGACTTTTAATCAAGTTGTCCGGAGTTCGATTCTCCGGTGGATCACCAAAGCACCTGTAACCAGAC
>JAAYNX010000002.1 GCA_012520615.1 Clostridiaceae bacterium
CACTTTCACCTTTGTCTGATTTATTAAATATAGAACAAAGCTTAATATCAGCGGTATTATCTTCTGGTACAACATAACCTAATGCATTTGAATTAATACCGAAGTAATTGGCGGCCTCGTTAAGAGTTTTTTCAATATAAACTGATTTTTTCTTAGGGCCAGCAAACTTTCGAATTAGTTGAAGAGAGTCTGCTCGGTATATAACCATAAACTTATTCTCAAGCCAGTTGTTAATAATTGTAACAAGCTTTGAACTAAACATATTCTTAAAGCCATGCGACAAAAAGAGTTCTTCATCATTTAAATTGCTCTTCGCTAATTGTATAGCACTTTTTGAGTTTTCTTCGAATTCGTTTACAAGTAATTCTTTAATTACATCTAAAGAGAAAACTTCCAAACTCTCATTTCTCAAAAAAATGGGTTTTTCATTGATAATTAACGATTCATGAACGATTTTTCTCTTATTATCAGTATCTAAAAATGCACCTAAATCCGCTGATAGTGAATATTCAATTACAATATTAGCTTCAATAAATTTTATATAAAAAGTAACAGGTTCATGTTCTAAACTTGCATTGTTGGGGACCAATTCCAATAAACTAGCTGCAGCATTTGGTGAATTTCTTTCATCGCTGTTTCTAATATTTCCACGAAGAACAATGCTTTTAAACGTATCCATCGCACCTATGATATTGGTTTTTCCTGAGGCATTTGGCCCATAAATTACGGCTGAAGAAAGACCTTTATATTCTTTGGAACCAATTTTTTGGTGTAGCACGCTATAATCTAGTCCCTTCTGCTTTTGTGCAGGAGACATTGAAAATATCAATTCCTCTTTAAATGATTTGTAATTCTTTGTTCTAAACTCAAGTAGCATTGTCTTTCCTCCATTCTGCAAGATATTTGCAAAATCCTATTATTATTATATGCACCATTCTGCCCTTAAGTCAATTTTATTATTCGATTTTGCTTAAATATTGCAAAATAGTAACACGTGTTTGTTCAATTTAGCTTTTTATACTCCCTTTACAATTAGTGCAATAAAATCCCATACTATTCGGTTTTTATAAAAATATTTTTAAGCCCCTTGACCCTTTCCAATAAAATTATAAAATAAAATAGTAGGTGATTTTTTATGAAAAGACATTATGTTTATCCGGCTATATTCTATCCTGAAGATATTGGATACTCCGTATTCTTTCCAGACTTAAAAGGATGCCAAAGCCAAGGGGATTCCTTGGAGGAAGCTTCCCTTAAGGCTCAAGAAGCGTTAGGTGTATATCTTGAGTGTTTAATCGATGATGAAAAGTCCGTACCACAGCCAACTCCACCACACTCACTTACTGTTTCCGGAAATGAGTTTATCGCTATGATAAGTGTGGATATTGTTGTTTACAAAGACAAGGCTGCCGGTAAGGCAGTAAAAAAAACATTGACTATTCCATCATGGCATAATGAGGAGGCTGAAAAGTACCATCTTAACTTTTCGTCTGTTCTCAAAGAGGCCCTTATAGAGAAAATTAGCAATAAATAGCCTCATGATTATAAGGGTAAAGCCACAGGTGCGGCTTTGGCATAAGAGCCACAAGAAGAATCGAACTGATGACCTCATCCTTACCATGAAATAGCTTTAACTCGTAAGAAACCATTGAAAAGTGTTTATAATCAAGTATTTGCGAATTCACATTTTTGAATTACTGTAGCAATTTGTAGCAATTATTATTTTTCCCGCCATAGGGTATACCTGCAAGCCTGCTGATGTTTTTATTGGTGGGCTTTTATATAAAATTGAAGTAGGAAATAATGCAATCGAATTAGTGAGGACTCGGTGTTGTCTGATTACCGCGGGCTTCAGAGACCAGAAACACAAAGGATGAGGCTTCTAAAATAAATCATTTTATGAGAAAACATTATTTTCTTTTCCATTCCATAAAGATTTATGATACCAATAACTAAGAAGGAGTTCAAATAAAGAACCCCTTCTATACTGCCCGAGTAATTACTCTGCAGTTTTTGAAGGTAGAATTACAGTTAATTCCCCTCCAATTCTAGTATATGAAAATAACAATAAAAATATTATAAAAAAACCTGCCCAGACATTTGTCCTACAGGTTGTGACGGCTCAAGGCACTTGCCCTCTCGTCATATATAATTATAGTTTCTTACTTTAATTCTGTCAAGGTAATTTTTTTAGCAAGTTTGTGTCAAGCAATCGTGGGCAATTTATTTATTTTTCCAATAGTAAGAATATACCAGTGTTCTAATGGACTATATTTAACCTTGTTTACCGCATTTATTCCACGGTCCCCTTGATAATGAGC
>JAAYNX010000155.1 GCA_012520615.1 Clostridiaceae bacterium
ATTACCGGCAAGTTGAGAGCTAGGACTCAAAAGCAGGCCAATAAAAAACTCAAGTGGTTTTTGGATTGATTAAAAAGACTATCAAACTCATCATCTAACCGCATAGAGAGGGTTGCTGTTTAGCGGAGATAAAACATTGATTGAAAATTGCATTTTCTTATTTGCGAACAGTTTATGGAGCCGTTTATTGGCAGACAAAAAGTACCGCAGTACAATGCACTGCGGTATAATTGTTTAATCCTTGATTTCCCCTATTTTATTTGTCGGACTGGATGCGGTTATTGCCGAGGTGCAAATTAAGAACCGCAATATTGTTCTGAACATATTTTAATGTCAGAATTAGCAATGAGCAGTTATAGAAGCACTCGCACATCAAAATCCTTATGGCAGCGAGGGCAAGTTACAGCGTGTTTCCCGGTTCTTCGTGGTAAGCGAAGCATTGACTTGCAATGAGTGCATCTACGATAACGGTTTGTCCTAATCTCCTTAACTCTTACGAAAAATAGCGAAAATTTTGATTTAATCGGGTACCAAACCTTCAAAAACTTCTGATTCTCAAGTTGTCTTTTATAAATATTTCGCGAGAAAGTTCTATAAATCATTAAGATGAGTATAGCCCAGACTGTTATATCTAATATTGCAAGCCTTAAGAATGAGTTTATTAGCATTAGTACAAAGTTTAGAATAAGCAAACAATAATATAGCTGATCTGCACCGTATCTGCCATACATAAAACGAGCTAGTTTTTCTCTAAAGTTCCCCATAGTTGATCTCCTTTGATTTGACTGTCGATAAAATGATATATTTTTTGAAGCCATTATCAATATTATATCGTTATTTACTACGAAAATGCTATATCTAAAGCTGTTATTACTAAGTATTTCCGAAAAGCATCCGAATAGGTATTGCATGAAAGGGTGAAATTAAGTTTTGAAATAAAGAAAATAATTGAGAGGTTTGCTTTGGATAACATTAAAAATAATAATAAATTTCTTGGTATATTGGGCAGTATACCTGTTTTTTTTCTGTTGTCATTTATTTGGTTTATACTAGTAGCCTCACTGATTTGCCGTGCTCAATATTGTAGTTACAAGTATTATGATTGTCCTGCATGGACAAATCAGGATGCTGCATTTCTTATAATATGTGCCATTCTGATTATGGCTGTAGTAATTCTCATTTATATTATGAGCAAACATCTTATCAGATACGATAGAAAACACGTTATATTTACAACCGTATTTCTATCCATAACAGTTCAGATTTTGTTTGTTTTGTTCTTTCCGGCCAAACAGTTTGCGGATCAGGATATTGTAAATAGAATTGCATATGAGGTTATTGAGGGGAATTTTCAAGCCTTTGATAAAACGGGTTATTTATATCAGTACCCTAACAATATTGGAATAACGCTGCTACTATCTATTATATACAGGATATTCCCGTATAACATGATGGTTCCTAAGCTTTTAAACATTGCCTTTTCAACAGTGACGTCAATTTTGATATTCAAAATATATGAGGAGTTGTTTTCCCAAAGTAAGAATAATTTTGGAATACTAATTTTGTCGTGCTTTTTCCCGCCCATGATTATGCTAAACAACCTTGTATACAATGATATATACGCAACCACATTATTTTTAGGAGCTGTTTACTGTTCGATAAAATTTACTAAGTCAAAAAGCTGGTATTCTCTTCTTTTCGCCGGAATTCTGCTAACAGCGGGTAACTTTTTAAGGCAAGTAGGAGCATTATTTTTGCTAGCTATTTTGTTATATTTCATAATAGAGAAGGTTTCAATTATAAAATCCATCGCATTTTTTTGTCTTGTTATGATTGCCTGTAGGGTTCCTTTGTTTCTTGTAAACTATTATCTTATTGAGAATGAAAAGATTACCGAGCAGATAGGTTTAAATTCAGCACCGATTCATATGTGGATACATATGGGCATGAATGAGGAAAAGTTCGGATATTGGGATGACTCAGCTTCTTATAATATTTATATATGCCAAGGCCAGTATAGTAAAGAAAGAAGTAGGCAGATATACAGGTCTTTAATTAATAAAAGGATTAAAGAAAAAGGTTTTAATAATCTTGCCACAGTATATACAAAAAAGAATATCTGGCTATGGACCGAAGGAACGTATCAGGCTGAATATTATGGTGTAGGCTCATGGGGGCATCTATATCCGACCATTGCGACAACAAAGCTTGACAGCAGTGTCCGATTCAGAGATTCAATAAGATGGAGTCTACATGTTATAAATATTTTAATGTTTTGCCTAATATTTGTGGGCCTTATAAATTGCGTGATAAAGAAGACTTCATATCGGCTGTTATTGCCGGCAATTGTAGTAATAGGGTTTATATGCTTTTATACCATCTGGGAGATAAAGCCCCGCTATATTTATCCTATATATCCCTATTTAATTCTTATGGCATACTATGGGGTCAGCATTGTTACAGAGAATATTTTATTCGGGATAAAACGCTTCAAGAAATTATTAAAGTCAAGAAAATGAGTTTGATATACTTTTTGTTATAATTTCACATAAAGCGCATTGCTTTTATGCTATAATTCAATACTTTACTTGGAAAACAGGCAATGGTTATCTGGTATAATTAATATATAAACAAATTATTATGAAAGAAGGGTTTAGCATGTATTTATATGATTATCACATTCATTCAATCAACTCTAACGATGGAAAAAGTACAATATCCGAGTTGTGTGTTAATGCGATTGAAGCAAAACTAAAAGAGATTTCCATAACCGACCATTTTGAACCTGTTTCGGATAATGAGAATGGTTCTGATTATGATTTTAGAAGCTATTATTATGAAATGATGAAAGTAAAATCTATTTTCAGCGAAAAACTAAAAATCAACTTTGCGGTTGAACTTGGCCAACCACATATGTTTCCAAAAATCTCTCAAAAATTGATTGAATCACACCCATATGATTATGTACTGGCTTCTGTACATAGATTGTATGATGGAACCGATCTAGGAAGAGTGACTTATAATACGGGTAATTTATATCTATATTGTGACAAATACTTAGACGAGCTTAAGTCGTTGGCGAAATGGAATCAATTCGATTGTGTCGGGCATCTTGACCTAGTTAAAAGGTATGCTGCAAATTTTAATCTGCGAGTAAATCTTATGGATTATAGGGAGAGGCTTGAGGAGATTCTAAAGATTATAATAGATAATGGCAAAGGCATTGAAGTTAATACATCTGGATTGAGGCAAGCAGCCGGGGAAACCTTGCCCGGGCCTGAAATAATAAAACTCTACAGGCAGCTTGGCGGAGAAATAATTACAGTAGGATCGGACGCCCATATTGCACGGGATGTCGGTAATGGAATCAGAGAAGGACTTGAGCTTATTGAGCATGCGGGATTCAACTATGTCACTGTCTACTCTAAGAGAAAGCCTACAATGATTAAAATATCAAAACACTATCCTGATAACAGTAAAAGTAAGAAGACTGCCTGAAGCAAAAATATTTACTTAAAAAGAAAATTTAAGGTATCCTTGTTGCATCCAGTATAATAAAGGGTGGCAGGGATTTTTTATTTTTCGGGATGTACAAAACAGCCCAATACGGCCTAGGGCATATAAACTTTCTATATTTTTTAAAAAGCAATATTCTGCCTTCGGCCGTCTGCTGATATTTAACTTAATCCGATTCTTTTAAAGAGGAAGTTTTGAAAAAGCAGCTTCATCTCCAATAATAGTCACATCATTGTGTAGTTGTAGGATGGAAGCCGGTAAATCTGGTGTAATGGGGCCGGTAATTGCTTTTGCAATAGCATCAGCTTTGCTTTCACCGGATGCCACCAGAAGTATTTTTTTAGCATGCATGATAGTCTTAATACCCATTGTATATGCCTGTTTTGGCACATCTTCTTTTTTATCAAAGAAACGCTTATTAGCTTCAATGGTGTCATCGGTAAGATTGACACAGTGTACTTCTAAACCAAACGGGGTACCAGGCTCATTAAACCCAATATGTCCGTTATTTCCAATGCCAAGGAGCTGCAAATCAACTCCTCCAAGAGAATTGATAATTTTAATGTATTCTGCGCTTCCCTTTTCCGGATCTTCTGCCAGACCATTCGGTACATATGTATTTTCAATGGCGATATTAACTACGTTAAATAAATGTTGGTTCATAAAATATCTATAGCTTTGGGGATGATCTCCTGAAAGTCCCCTATATTCGTCTAGGTTAACGGTTTTTATCTTTGAAAAATCCAAATCACCTTTCTCATATCTTTCCTGTAATTCTTTGTATATGCCTACTGGGCTGGACCCTGTTGCTAAACCAAGAACGCTGTCGGGCTTCATGATAATTTGAGCAGTAATAATATTCGCAGCTTTTCTGCTCATATCAAGATAATCTTTTGCTCTGACTAATTTCATGTTATCTACCTCCAGAATATTGTTTTTTTCTAGGAATTTCTAAAATAATTATACATCAATATTTTGAGAAATATATAATTATTTTTGAATATTTTAATACTGTGTTTGCTAATGTAAGATAAGGTATATATAATGTTAATATAATTTATATAACTCTAAGAAACTACAAAGGGTAATTGTATGGAAATGAAGAAAGTATCTGATTCTAAAGTAGAGATGCGGGAGCTTGTTTTGCCAAATGATGCTAATATTTTGGGAAATCTTTTGGGAGGTAGGCTTCTGCATTGGGTTGATGTAGCGGGAGCCATGGCTGCATCTCGTCATGCACAGTCAATTGTTGCAACGGTTTCTATTGACAGTGTGGAATTTAAACATCCTGTTAAAGTCGGGGAAATGATTGTTTTAAAAGCAAGGCTTACTTGGGTGGGAAGAACTTCTATGGAAGTTTTAGTTGAGGTCTGCTCGGAGAACTATCTATCAGGGAAAGAAAAGTTTACTAACAGAGCGTATATAACATTTGTTGCAGTTGATGAAAACAATAAACCACACCCGGTTCCGGGATTAATACTTGAAACGGACGATGAAAGAAGAGAAAATCAAGAAGCAGAGAAACGACGTGAACAAAGGCTTTTGAGACGTAAAACATTAGAGCAGCCAAGCTGCCATTAAGACATGCCCTTTATTGACATTATGTAACCCAATGGATACAATTACATCTATGGATAAAAAGGGCAAAGTTTCTCCGTAAAATTGGAGAATCGATAGGAGTGACGCAATATGCCTATACAGGCGCCTAAAGGAACCCGGGACATCTTGCCGGAAGATATAAATCAGTGGAATTTTGTTGAAAATGAATTTGCACTTGTTTGTAAGAAATTTGGATACAAGGAGATTCGTATTCCAGTATTCGAGCATACCGAACTTTTTCAGAGGGGAGTAGGTGACACCACTGATGTAGTTCAAAAGGAAATGTATACTTTTGACGATAAAGGTGGCCGAAGCATTACCCTAAGACCCGAAGGAACAGCCGGAGTGGTCAGAAGCTATATAGAACATGGGATGTCTTCATTGCCCCAGCCAGTCAAGCTATTTTATCAGATTACCGCTTATAGATATGAGAATGTTCAAAAAGGACGTTATCGCGAGTTTCATCAGTTTGGTGTGGAGCTTTTAGGAGCTGCCGACCCGGCTGCCGATGTTGAAGTGATTTCAATCCTTTCATTATTTTTTAACAGACTCAAAATAAAGAATTTAAAGCTTAATATTAACAGCATAGGCTGTCCTAAATGCAGAAGCGCATATAATGAATTGCTAAAAAGCTATCTGGCAGACAAATTGGGAGAAATGTGCGATACATGCAAAACTCGTTACGAAAGAAATCCCATGCGTATTCTTGATTGCAAGGAGGAGTCCTGCAAGAAGCATCTTATTCATGCGCCGGCACTTTTAGACCATATCTGTGACGATTGCCGGGAACACTTTAATTCGGTGACCCAAAAGTTGGAGGCAATTGATATTCATTATGATATAGACAAAAATATTGTTCGTGGGTTAGACTACTATACCAGAACCGTATTTGAGTTTGTGTCCGAGAACATTGGCACCCAGGGGACGGTTTGCGGAGGAGGCCGTTATGACGGTCTAGTCGAAGCCTGCGGTGGAGCACCGGCTCCGGGAATAGGATTTGCCCTAGGTGTTGAACGGCTGTTGCTTGAAATGAATAGTCAGGGAATTGAATTTCCTAAACCGGAAGCTCCTGATATTTATATAGGCGCAATCGGTGAAAAGGCAGCCCATGTAAGCGAAAAGCTGGCGTGGCAGCTCCGAAACAATAATATATACTGTATTAAGGATATAATGGGCAGAAGTGTAAAAGCTCAGATGAAATATGCCGATAAGCTTGGTGTCCGTTATTCGCTTATTATAGGTGACAATGAAATTGAAAGCAATAAAGCACAACTAAAGGACATGAAAAACGGTGAAGTAAAGGATATCAGCCTTGATACCCTTATAGATAGACTAGTAAAGAATAAAGGCTGATATATTGGAGGATATGTATGGAGAATATTCAGGGTATGAAAAGAACCCACAGATGTGCTGAGCTCACAGTTGCCGATGCAGGCAAGGAAGTTGTTTTGATGGGTTGGGCTCAAAGAAGAAGAGATTTAGGTGCTTTGGTCTTTGTTACACTAAGAGATAGAAGCGGTATTATACAGGTGGTTTTCAACAGCGAAACAAACCCCGAATTACATGAAAAAGCTCTCCTGGTCAGAAGCGAATTTGTGCTGGCTGTAAGAGGAACCCTTAGCCTTAGAAGCCCCGAAGCGGTTAATAAAAACATGCCTACTGGGGAGCTGGAGGTTATTGCCTCAGAACTTAGAATTCTTAGTAAGAGCGAGACTCCACCTTTTCATATTGAAGAAAATTCAGACGCTAATGAGGTATTAAGGCTTAAATACAGATATCTGGATCTTAGAAGGCCTGATCTTCAAAGAAAGCTGATGCTAAGACACAGAGTTGCAAAGATTGCCAGAGATTATTATGACGAAAATGGCTTTTATGAGATAGAAACTCCTGTACTTGGCAGGAGCACCCCTGAGGGAGCCCGGGATTATTTGGTTCCTAGCCGTGTTCACCCCGGCAAATTTTATGCACTTCCTCAGTCGCCCCAGTTATTCAAGCAACTCTTGATGGTAGCGGGGTATGACCGTTATATGCAGATTACAAAATGTTTCAGGGACGAGGATTTAAGAGCTGACCGTCAGCCTGAGTTTACTCAAATTGACCTTGAAATGAGCTTTGTGGATGTAGAAGACGTTATTAAGATAAATGAAGGCTTTATACAGAGATTGTTCAAGGATGCTTTAAACATTGACATTCCTGTGCCTTTTAATAGGCTAACCTTTAATGAAGCTATGACTCGATATGGCTCTGATAAACCCGATACACGTTTTGACATGGAGCTTATTGCTTTATCGGATATAGCCAAAGATTCAGGATTTAAGGTTTTCAGTGACGCAGTAGCCAATGGCGGAAGTGTTCGCGCTCTTAACGCCAAGGGAGGCGGAACCTTCTCAAGAAAAGAAATAGATGCTTTGGGAGAAGTGGTGAAAACCTATAAGGCAAAGGGGCTGGCTTGGATTGTTGTGGAAGAGAATGGCTTGAGATCGCCCATCGCAAAATTTTTGTCAGAGGAAGAAACTGCAAAGATATTGGAGCGAACAAAGGCTGAAAAAGGCGATTTAATACTTTTTGTTGCCGACAAGGATGAGATTGTCTGTGACGCACTGGGACACTTGCGTCTTACTCTGGGCGAAAAGCTCAACCTTATTGATAATAACCGTTATGATGTGCTCTGGGTAACAGATTTTCCGCTTCTTGAATGGGATGAGGAAGAAAATCGCTGGGTTGCAAAGCACCACCCATTTACATCACCTATGGATGAAGATATCGAGCATCTTGACTCCGACCCTGCCAGAGTCAGAGCTAAGGCTTATGATATTGTTATGAACGGCTACGAAGTTGGTGGAGGCAGTATCCGTATTCACGACCAAGACCTTCAGAGAAAAATGTTTAACTTAATAGGCTTTACTGATGAACAGGCCAAGGAGAGATTTGGATTTTTATTAGAAGCCTTTAAGTATGGAACACCGCCTCACGGTGGATTGGCCTTTGGACTAGACAGGCTGGTTATGCTTCTTGCTAAGACCGATAACATAAAAGACGTTATTGCTTTCCCGAAGGTTCAGACTGCATCGGATCTTATGACAAATGCGCCTGATATAGTTGACGATAAGCAGCTTGAAGAGCTCTTTATTAAGACGGTGGAAAAAAGTGAATAAGAAGTTGTTTAAAGAAATATGGGGCTGGTTATTGCATATTGCGGTGGCTGTTGCTCTGGGGTTAGCGATTATAACATTTTTAGGTCGGCTTACAGTTGTAAACGGGAATTCTATGTCACCTACTCTAAAAAACCAGAATGTTTTGATTATCGAGAGCGTTACGCCCCGTTTTGGCACAATTAAGCCGGGGGATATTGTGGTTTTGCGAGTGCCGGAGCTTTTAGAAGGAAATCAAAAATATGCGATAAAACGGGTAATAGCCAAAGAAAACCAGCATGTTGAAATACGAGACGGTAAGGTGTTTGTTGACGGCATACAACTTACCGAGAACTATATAAATAACGAAGAAACCTATGCAGAGGGCTCTTTATACGCTGATATAATTGTGCCTGAAGGCTGTATTTACGTTCTGGGGGATAATAGAATTCCAGAAAAAAGCAGAGACAGCAGAGTGTTCGGGCCGGTTAAGGAAGACAGAATTGTAGGGAAAAGCTGGATTAGAATTTTTCCCTTTACCGAGGCAGGGGTAGTAAAATAAAAAGAGAATAAAAAATGCAGCCGGAATGTAAAATTCGGCTGTTTTTTCTTGCTGTGGCCCGGGTGGCGCACGTTCTAATGGGTGAAAGTCCCTAATCCACCAGAGCCAAATTACGGATTGTAGTTTTTCTTGCTTTTTCCTGTTCTCTCGATGCCCACTATGTTAAAATATATTCATACAAGCTTTTGTCGATATCATACGTCAAGTGAAGCAAAATGAGGTATCTGAAAGGAAGTACATAATGGATAAAGACGTTCTCAATAAAGCCCTGCTTTTAGAGGCGTTTAAAGGCTTAATAAAAAATGAAAAGCTCGAAGAAGCGTTTGCTCGGGCTTGTATTACTAATCTTTGCTATCACAAATCCGATAAAAAAATGGAGCTAAATATAGAGTGTTACGATTGTGTCAAACCTGACCAGATTAAAGGCTTGGAAAAAGCTATTTCTGATGGCCTTAAGGTAAGAGTTAAAGTTCGTCCCGGTTTTAACTCTACTTTAAATAATCAGTTGGCGGATTGGCAAAAGGAGCTGATTTTAGCCAGAGTAAAGTCTATGAAAAAGCACTTTTTTTATTTTCTTGAAGAGTCAGAATTTAGCTTGTCCGGCAGGTATCTGAATGTCAATCTTAAAAATCAATCTGCATCAATTCTCAACGCCGCAGGAGTTGGCAGCTGCATAGAGAGCGCCATGCTTGATTTTTTTAAAAAAGGGGTAACCGTAAAGTTTTTTGATGCTGAAAACTGCGAAAAAACAGTAGATTATATAAATAAAAGGCAAGAGATGGAGGCCAAGGTGGTTTCAGAAATGATGTCATCCATTTCTGAAGCTACCGCCAGACGTGCGCAAGAAAATCCCCAGAACATACCTGAACCTCCCAGAGAAAGACCGGATGTAAAGTACTGGTCTAGAAAATCCAAACCGGAAAACAAAGACCCGAACCTTATTTATGGAAGAGGAATAAAGGGTTCGGTTATAAATATGAGCCAGGTTGACACCAACTCGGGTATGGTTACAATCCAGGGCCAGATTTTCAAGACTGAGCAAAGACCACTTAAAACAGGAAAAATTCTATATATATTTGATATAACTGATTTTACATCTTCCCTGACATGTAAGCTCTTTACTGATGAAGAAGAGCTGAAACTTCTTTCACAGAAGCTGGTAAAAGGCCAGTATGTGCGTTTGAGCGGAGAAGCTCAATATGATATGTACGCAAAGGAACTGGTGGTTCTGGCAAGGGATGTCCTACTGGTAGAGGTTGAAAAAACAACCCGCATGGATAATGCGCCCGTTAAAAGAGTAGAGCTTCATTTACATACTCAGATGAGTTCTCTTGATGCAATAAGCCCGGCTAAGGACTTAATTAATAGAGCTGCAAAATGGGGCCATAAGGCGATTGCCATTACCGACCACGGCGTAGTGCAAGCATATCCGGAAGCACAGGATGCCGTTAATGGACTTAAGAAGAAGCAAAACAAGGAAATTAAAGTTCTCTATGGCGTTGAAGCCTATTTTATTGCCAATGAAATATATAACAACAAGGGTGAGATAGATTACAGGAACTGCGATACTTATCATGCAGTTATCTTGGTAAAGAATCAAACAGGCTTAAAAAATCTCTATAGAATAATCTCGGAAAGCCACCTGAATTATTTCTACAAGAGGCCCCGGATTCCCAAGTCGCTTTTTGAACGTTACAGAGAAGGGCTGATTATTGGGAGTGCCTGTGAAGCAGGAGAGCTATTTAAGGCAGTATTAAAAGGAGCGGATCAGGAAGAACTAGATAGAATCGGGTCTTTTTATGATTATTTGGAGATACAACCTATCGGCAATAACAAATTCCTGGTTCGCCAGGGAGATGTAGATGATGATGAGGGGTTAAAAGACTTAAACCGTAAGATAGTGGAACTGGGGGATAGGCTTAATAAACCCGTTGTAGCTACGTGCGATGTCCACTATATCGATCCGGATGATGCCATATACCGGGAAATTATCCAAGCAGGTCAAGGATACAAGGATGCATCATTCCAAGCTCCCATATTTTTAAGAACCACCGAAGAAATGCTGGAAGAGTTCGCCTATCTTGGCGAGGAAAAAGCTTATGAGGTGGTTGTGACCAATACCAATAAAATTGCAGATAGTATAGAAGTTGTTGAACCCATACCCAACGGCACATTTCCACCTAATATGGAAGGTGCGGAACAAGAGATTAAAACCTTAAGCGAAAACAAGGTTATGGAGCTATACGGGGATCCGTTGCCGGAGCTAGTCCGGGCAAGGGTTGACAGAGAATTGAATTCCATTATAAAAAACGGCTTCTCTGTTATGTATATGATTGCCCAGAAACTTGTTAAGAAATCATTGGAAGACGGCTATTTAGTAGGCTCCCGTGGATCGGTAGGTTCCAGCTTTGTAGCTTATCTTATAGGAATAACCGAGGTAAATTCCCTGCCAGCACATTATCGTTGCGGGAAATGTAAATACTCAGAGTTTTTCGATAAAGATGCTAGTATTGCTTGTGGATTCGACTTACCTGACAAAGCTTGTCCTGAATGTGGAGAGCCGCTAATTAAAGATGGATATGATATTCCTTTTGAAACCTTCTTAGGATTCGATGGTGATAAAGAGCCAGATATTGACTTAAACTTCTCGGGAGAGTATCAGTCAAGAGCCCATAAATATACCGAGGAGCTTTTTGGCGAGGGCTATACCTTTAGGGCAGGCACAATAGCAACAATTGCTGAAAAAACGGCATACGGCTTTGTCAAAAACTATCTTGATGAAAGACAGATGGTGAGAACCCGTGCCGAAATAGAGCGTCTTGCTAGCGGATGTACTGGGATAAAGAGGACAACAGGCCAGCATCCGGGCGGGGTTATGATTGTACCCCATAATAAGGATATTTATGATTTCACACCAATACAAAGGCCTGCTGATGATACGGGCTCAAATATCATAACGACACATTTTGACTATCACTCCATAAGCGGCAGAATTCTTAAGCTTGATATTCTAGGGCACGACGACCCCACAGTAATACGAATGCTCGAAGATATAACCCATGTGGATGCAACCACCATACCCATAGGTGAAAAGAAAACTATGGGGATATTTTCAGGAACCGAGCCACTAGGAGTAAGCCCTGAAGATATTAACAGCCAAGTAGGAACCTTTGGAGTTCCGGAATTCGGAACAAAATTTGTAAGACAAATGCTGGTGGATACAAAGCCCACAACGTTTGCCGAGCTTATACGAATATCGGGGCTCTCTCACGGTACAGATGTCTGGCTTAACAATGCACAGGAATTGGTTAGATCAAACGTTACGACACTTTCCAATGTTATTTGTACCCGTGACGACATTATGATTTATCTAATCCAAAATGATTTACCGCCACTTACGGCTTTTAAGATTATGGAAAGCGTGCGTAAGGGCAAAGGTCTGACTCCGGAATATGAAGAATTGATGATTGAAAAGGGTATACCTCAATGGTATATTGATTCCTGCAAGAAGATTAAATACATGTTTCCGAAAGCTCATGCCGCTGCTTATGTAATGATGGCGTTTCGTATAGCATGGTTCAAGGTTTACTATCCCGAGGCATTTTACGCAACTTATTTTTCAGTAAGGGCTGACAGCTTTGACGCGAATATTGTCTCAAGAGGGTTGGATACTATTATAAGGGCTATTGAAGATATCGAGGGCAAGGGTAAAGCCGCAACGAACAAGGAAAAGGATGTTTTGACAATATTAGAAGTAGCCAGAGAAATGTATGTCCGGGGTATTAAATGTCTGCCGGTGGATTTGTACAAATCGGATGCTACACGCTTTTTATTAACCGATGAAGGAATCCTTCCTCCGTTTACCGCATTGCAGGGCTTAGGAATAGCCGCCGCCAATAATATTGTCGAGGCCAGAAAAGACGGTGAAGAGTTTATCTCCATTGAAGATCTTAAAATGAAATCGGGAATATCCAAGGCAGTTATTGAAATTTTAGATGGTCACGGATGCTTAAAAGGTCTTGCTGAAAGTAGTCAATTGACTCTCTTTTAGCAGATGGGTATAATAGTAAAACAGTGGTATAAAATATAAAAGGAGGATTTTCTAACATGGTTGATACAATTGAAAGACTGGATAAAACCGCTCATTATTTAAAAAGCAAAATTGATTTTGTTCCTGAAATTGCAATAGTTTTAGGATCAGGTCTGGGAAAATTGGCTGATTTTATTGAGGGGAGTATCGAAATTCCATACGAAGAAATCCCCGACTTCCCAAGAACCACAGTTGTGGGGCATGAGGGTAAACTGATTTTCGGAACCTTAAAAAATCGCAAAGTAGTTGCCATGAAAGGGCGTTTCCATTATTATGAGGGAAACGACATGGATGCAGTAGTCTATCCTATGCGTGTTTTTAAAAGACTGGGCATAGAAAGCATTATCGTAACCAATGCTGCTGGTGGAGTAAATACCGAATTTATACCCGGTCATCTAATGCTTATTACAGATCACTTATCATTTTTCTGCGAGAATCCTTTAAGAGGCGAAAACATAGATGAACTAGGCTCTCGCTTCCCCGATATGTCAGTAGTGTATGACAGGGATCTAAGAAAAATTGCTATGGAATCGGCAAGAAAGCTTGGCATTGATTTAAAAGAGGGTATATATTCTTATTGTAAAGGCCCATCCTATGAATCTCCTGCCGAAATCAGAGCCCTCAGACTTATGGGAGCAGATGCCGTGGGAATGTCCACAGTACCAGAGGCCATAGCAGCAAGACATATGGGTATGAGGGTTTTAGGAATTTCTTGTATAACCAATATGGCAGCCGGGGTTCTAGATCAACCTCTTAATCATGAAGAGGTTATGGAAACAGGAAAAAAAGTAGAGCAAAAGTTCTCGGCTTTAGTAAGCAGCATCGTTGAAAATTGGAAATAGACATAATTTTATGGAGGTCCACACATGAGTAATTCGATTAGAGATATATCCCTTGCTGAATCAGGAAGACAGAAGATTGCATGGGTAAAAAGTTATATGCCCATCTTATCGGGGCTTGAAGAAGAGTTTAAAAAGTCCAGACCTTTTGAAGGCGTAAAGATATCACTTTCTGTTCATCTTGAGGCAAAAACTGCATACCTTTCCAAAGTGCTTGCTGCGGGAGGCGCAAAAATGTCAGTTACAGGGAGTAATCCTCTGTCTACTCAGGATGATGTGGCAGCAGGCCTTGCGGCTGACGGAATTGATGTATTCGCATGGTACAATTCAACACCTGAAGAATATGAGAAGCATATTGAAATGACGTTAGCCCACGGCCCGAATATAATAATAGATGACGGCGGAGACCTTATAACGGCACTTCACACCAAATTTCCTCATCTTCTGTCTCAGGTCTGGGGAGGATGTGAGGAAACCACCACCGGAATTATCAGGTTAAAAGCCATGGAGCGGGATGGTTCCCTAAAGATTCCTATGATGGCGGTAAATGATGCAATGTGTAAGCATTTATTTGATAATCGCTATGGCACAGGGCAGTCTGTATGGGATGGAATCAACAGAACAACCAATTTGATAATTGCCGGAAAAACTGTTGTGGTTGCCGGATACGGCTGGTGTGGAAAAGGTGTTGCAATGAGAGCAAAAGGCCTCGGAGCTAATGTTATTGTTACTGAAATAGATCACGTCAAGGCAATTGAAGCTGTTATGGACGGCTTCCATGTAATGACAATGGATAAGGCTGCTCCCCTTGGAGACATTTTCATTACAGTAACAGGCTGTGAGAATGTTATTACCAAGACTCATTTTAACACTATGAAAAATGGCACCATTCTCTGCAATGCCGGGCATTTTAATGTAGAAATCAGCATACCTGATTTAGAGAGCATTTCGAAGGATATTCGAGAGTATCGTAAGAATATTATGGGCTATACAATGCAGGATGGGCGCAAGTTATACCTTCTTGGAGAGGGAAGGTTGGTGAATTTGGCATGCGGTGACGGGCATCCTGCCGAAATCATGGATATGAGCTTTGCTGTTCAGGCAATGAGTGCCCTATATATAATGGAACACAAAGGTAGAATGGAGCCCAAAGTATTTAATATACCGGCCAAGATCGATGAGGAAATTGCAAAAAGAAAGCTTGAAAGCTTGGGAATAACCATAGATACCCTAACAGAGGAGCAAGAAAAATATCTAGGTAGCTGGCAGTTATAAATGTTTTATTGCCTAAAGAGTCAGACAAAGGGTTAGACAAA
>JAAYNX010000191.1 GCA_012520615.1 Clostridiaceae bacterium
AGTAGTGCCCTGATGGGGTGGAGTATGTAAGATTAGGGGAGGTGTGTAAGTCTCTCCATAAGGGGACTTTGACCACAAAGGACTTGATTGAACAGAATGAATATAGTTATCCTGTAATCAATTCAGGAAGAGGTCTTTATGGTTATTATCATCAGTATAATAATGAAGGAGATGCCTTTACTGTTGCAGCAAGAGGTGAATATGCAGGATATATAACATACTTTTCAGATAAGTTTTGGGCTGGTGGATTATGCTACCCTTATAGGTCAAACTCTCCAAAGATATGCACAAAGTTCATTTTTTACTACTTAAAGGCAAGACAGGAATACATAAGATACACTCTGGTTGCAGAAGGTAGTATCCCAGCACTTAATAAAGGAACTTTGGATTTATTTGAAATACCAGTCCCCCCACTACCCGTCCAAGAGGAGATAGTAAGAATATTAGATAGTTTTGCAGAACTGCAAGCAGAACTGCAAGCAGAGCTGCAAGCAGAACTGCAAAAAAGATTACAACAATACGAATATTATAGAGATAAATTGCTGTCATTTAGCGATTTAAGTAATTGGGGGGGGCAGGAAGTAAGCGTTGAATGGAAGAAGTTGGACGAGATATGCCACTCCACTTGTAATATTAAATGGAGGAATACAAATGACCATTATGAGTATATAGACTTAACATCCGTTGATATTGACACCCACGCAATTGTTGCAACCACAAGAATTAACAGCGAAACTGCTCCAAGTCGTGCCCAACAGATTGTTAAGCAAGGAGATGTCATTTTTGCTACTACTCGTCCAACACAAATGAGAGTATGTGTGATACCTCCAAAATACGATGGTGCAATATGCAGCACTGGTTATTGTGTATTGCGACCTGATACTACAAAAGTTCTATCATCCTTTCTATTCTTTATTTTGTCAATAGAGGATTTCAAGCGATATTTAGAGCAGAAGCAGACGATGGGAAATTATCCTGCCATATCAAATAAGTTATTAAAAGAATATGTCATCCCCATCCCGTCTCTCACCGAGCAACAGCGAATAGTAGAAGTATTGGACAGATTTGACACACTGACCAATGACATCACCGCAGGTCTCCCAGCAGAGATAGAAGCAAGACGCAAGCAATACGAATACTACCGAGACCAATTATTGGCCTTCAAGAAAAAGGCATAAGACTATGGCATATAACATCATTGCTGAAAACGAGAACTACACGATTGTAAGCGACTATCAGGCGATTTACCGCAAGAGCGATAAATACCAGACAGAAGCCCAATTGGAGAAGGAGTTTATCAAGACCCTCACAGAGCAGGGATATGACTATCTTCAAATCCACACGGAACAAGACCTTGTGGATAACCTCCGTGTGCAGTTGCAGAGGCTCAACGACTACACCTTCACTGACAGCGAATGGAAGCGTTTCTTCAATGATGTCATTGCTAACCAAAATGAAGGCATTGAAGCCAAGACAACCAAGATACAGGAAGACCATATCCAAGTCCTCAAAAGAGATACTGGTGAGACCAAGAACATCTACCTGATTGACAAGAAGAATATACATAACAACTACCTTCAAGTCATCAACCAATACGAAGAGGAGCAGGGAAACCACGATG
>JAAYNX010000090.1 GCA_012520615.1 Clostridiaceae bacterium
ATTGGATAAAAAGATTGATTATACAAAAGAAAACAAGAAAAAACATAAAGAGACATTGTCCAACTTGTGATTCTTATAATCGTTGCGGTATAAAATCTTTATCCGATAATAAAATATGAATGGAAACAGAATCGTACATGTGTGTTTTGGAGATGATAATCATTTTTATTTCGGTTCTATAGCTGCAATATTCGATAAGTTTACTCCAAAACAATTGGGCGTGTCAAAATCTCGGTTGTGGTCGTATGGAATAACACCGGAACGCCCATACCGGAACAAAATTTGCACCATATATCGTGGTGAAATTCACAGAAAAAAAGGAAACCGTAAAAATTCAAGTTATGATAAAACCAAATGAATTAAGAATAGGGAATTATATTATTCCGGAAGATAAGTCCATAAATTTATTTCGAATAGATGCAATAATCTATGATGAAGGAAATTATATGGCCGAAATGTATGTTGATTTTCCTGAAAAAAACCAGAATTTAAGTCTACAATTACAAAAAGCAACAGGTGTTCAGCTAACGAAAGAAATACTTCATGCCGTCGGATTCAAGTATTCAGGGAATCATTTTTATGAGTATAAAGAAGATTGCTTAATATTATTTGAAGAGCCAAATAATTGGGATGATATTTCAAATTATGTGATTGGTATTGAACCTGTTACAAGCAATTATATTACTGGATTCGTAAGTTTTGGAGAAATTATAATTCGATGTGTTTATCTTCATGAATTGCAAAATTACTTTTTTGCAATTACCGGCAAAGAATTGAATTGCAATTTTATTTAGAATATGAAACGCACAAAAATTGAAGTGATATGCCAAAGCAAATTTTGAACTTCTACAAGAACGAACCAACGGACAAAATCTTTTGGGTCGATAACCCGGAAACAAAGGGTGAATTCTTGTTCACTTTCGACAAGAAGAAAATTTATAACCTCTTTGCCGATTATCCACACAACTTGACCCCACAAGAAAAAGCCATTTTTGACAAGGAAAACCCTTATTGGGTCGAATTCTTCAAAGATAGAAAGGGATAATTATTTGATTGTCCCTTTCTCTCCCTTTCGCTGCTTATCCGGTTGTGTATTTATGTACCCAAGTAGCTTGCGGAAAGTAGCATCTTTTTTCAGCAAGTCGATGTCAATAATGCAATCCTTTGTGTTGTATGCCTTACCATGAAAACGATGCGATTGTTGCGCTCCAAAGCGGTATTTCAATTCGCTTCGATTCAGTTCCTTGAATCCATTGCTTTTTGATGATTGCAATTCCAAGTATTCATATCCACCGGATGCAGTCTTTCTCACAATGGCGGCATGTTTACCACAAGTGAAGTAATATTCTTTTCCCGGCTTGACTTGTTCAAGCAACTTGTTTGCCTTGATGAAATCGCTTGTGTGTTCCACCACCGTACCACCAACATGGGTTGCAATGTCGTTTATAATGGTTGAACGGCTGAAATTCAAGCGGCTTGTTCCATCCCTGAAATCCAAAACATCAAATCCGATCTTGTTTCCTGCATAAGCAAACGCCAATGATGAACAAGATCCATTTGTCATATCGCCACCTGCAATGCGTTCAATGATCTCCGCTTCGGCCAACTTGGTTGCAAGTTCCTTGACTTCGTGGTATTCAACTTTTGAATCTTCCATCAGCTTGATGATTTC
>JAAYNX010000167.1 GCA_012520615.1 Clostridiaceae bacterium
ACGTTTGATGGTATAATAGTCATGAGACTTGAACGCTCCTTTCTGGGAGGTAATGTGTTTTGTGATGATTCCATTATACCAGAGGCGTTTCAGGTCTCATTTTTATTATTAAGTTAACAGAACAAAAAATAACAAATGGAGGTATTTATGAGTATTACATCTAAACCTTTCGGAAGTATGCCAGATGGAACCAGCGTAACTCTTTATACGCTCACCAATAAAAACGGACTCAAGGCAGAAATTATTAATTATGGTGGAATCGTTGTATCTCTATATGTTCCGGATAAAGATGGAAAATTTGCAGATATTGAATTGGGTTATGATAATCTGGAGGATTATCTTGACAGATCTCCCAGTTTCGGCGCTCTGATTGGCCGCCATGCAAACCGCTTGGAAGGTGCATCATTTGTTATCAATGGAATAACATATAATCTAAACAAAAATGAAGGGAATAATCAGCTTCACGGAGGACTCGTCGGCTTTGACAAAAGAGTATGGGATGCCAAAATAATATACCAAGAAAAAGAGGCCCTTGAATTGAGTTTATTTAGTCCTGACATGGATGAAAACTATCCGGGCAACCTAGAAGTCAGAGTAATTTACCGTCTTACAGACGAAGATGCTTTAGAGATTGAATATTATGCTGCATCCGATAAAGACACCGTTTTAAACATGACAAACCATTCATATTTTAACCTCTCCGGTCATGATTCCGGAACGGTACTCAATCACGAACTTAGAATTGACGCTGATTTCTATACTCCTATAAATTCTGAATCATTACAAACCGGAGAAATTTTAAGCGTTAAGAATACCCCCTTTGATTTTACCTGTCCAAAACGTCTAGACGAAGGTCTTAGTGATTTTTCAGGCAATGAGCAGATGGAATATGGATCCGGTTATGATCATAACTTTGTATTGAGGAATTCTGCCGGAAATGAATTCAGAGAAATTGCCGAGGTATACGACCCTAAATCAGGACGTGTGATGACAGTCTTTACTACTAAACCCGGTGTCCAATTATATACGGGAAACCATCTGAAGAGTGCAGGAAAAGGCAAGGGTGGTCACATATACGATAAATGGCATGGATTATGTCTCGAAACGCAATACTTCCCTAATTCCATGAAGCAGAATCATTTTCCGTCTCCCGTGCTAATTGCAGGGCAGACTTATCACCACAAAACAGTTTACAAGTTTAGTACAAGATAATTATTAGGATTTACTAAATGAAGTAATACATTTTACTAACCTAAATCAGTTAAATAAGCAGTAAATAGGCTAAATCTCAGTAGCCACGCCGCTTAGTTGCGCTTCATAATCAAATAATCCAGATTAAAGCTCTGATTTCTCGCTGTGAAGCGCCGCATATAAACCGCCCTTTTCAATAAGCTCTTGATGCGTACCCTGCTCTTCAATACCTTTAGCTGTTAAAACTACTATATTGTCGGCATTCTTAATAGTTGAAAGCCTGTGAGCTATAATAAGAGTCGTTCTTCCCTTAGCTAGTGCCTTTAACGAGTCCTGAACAAGCCTTTCGCTTTCGTTGTCCAAACTAGATGTGGCCTCATCTAGAATTAATATGGGAGGGTTTTTCAAGAAGGCCCTTGCAATCGAAACCCTCTGTTTTTGACCACCGGATAGCTTTACCCCACGTTCTCCCACGAAGGTGTCATATCCCTTTTCAAGCTCCATGATAAAATCATGAGCATTTGCTAGCTTAGCCGCCCGGATTATTTCTTCTTGGGATGCTTCCGGCTTTCCGTAAATAATATTTTCACTTATAGTTCCCGAAAACAAATAAACATCTTGTTGAACAACACCAATATTACGGCGTAGCGAATCAAGGGTAATGTTTCTGATATCTTTACCATCTATGGTAATAGAGCCGTCATTGACTTCATAAAATCTTGGTATAAGATTGCAGAAGGTGGTTTTCCCGCCTCCTGAAGGGCCCACCAAAGCAACAGTTTGACCTTTTTTAATAGAAAGATTTATATCTTTTAAGACTTCGGTTTTATCATTATAGCTAAAGGATACATCTTTAAATTCGATATTTCCTTCAACATTTTCAAGCTCAACAGCATCTTCGGCATCCTCGATTTCCGGCTTAGTATTTATAATTTCCAAAAATCTGTCAAACCCTGTCATACCCCTCTGAAGAGCTTCTGTGAAATTCACAAGCCTGTCTATCGGATTTAAAAATACATTGATAAATAAAATATATGCAATTAAATCCGATGTTGAAATCTTATTTTGGTGTAAGAATACCCCTCCCAAAACGAGTACACTTAGATATAAAATCCCCTGTAAAAACTGGTTCCCCGAAAAGAACTGTCCCATAATTGAATAGCTGTTTTCCTTGGTTTCTAGAAATTGTAGGTTTCCATGATCGAATTTCTCTCTTTCAATACTCTCATTGGAAAATGACTTTACAACCCGAATCCCCGAAAGGCTGTCTTGTGTTTGGGCATTTACCATTGCAATCTTCTCTCTGTTTTTTGCAAACACAGATCGCATTTTCAAATTATAGTGAGCAGTAAAAACTATAATCAGCACCATTAGAGCCAATAGTATCAATGTAAGCTCAATGTCCATTGTCAACATAATAATAATTGCGCCTATTATTTTAATTATCGATATAAAAAGATCCTCCGGGCCGTGATGGGCCAGCTCCGATATGTCAAAAAGGTCGTTTGTTATCCTTGACATGAGCTTGCCTGTATTGGCATTATCATAGAATGAAAAGGAAAGCTTCTGTAAATGATTAAACAAATCACGTCGCATATCTGATTCCATGCGGGCTCCCATAATATGCCCCCAAGATGTAATATAATGCTGGCAGAAATATCTAACAATATATAGTACTAAAAGTCCCGCTCCCGTAAGAAATACTATTTGCAGCATGTTTTGAGGGCGGACGCTATAAACCTCATCCATTAAATATTTTACCAGTGATGGAAAAAGCAAATCTATACCGGATAAAACCAGTGCACAGAACATGTCCATATAGAACATGCCCTTATATGGTTTGTAATATGAAATAAACTGTTTAAACTTAAGCATTAACTTTTTAGCCTCCATCTAAGTGTATTTAATATTCTACTATGGAAGGTGTTTAAAATCAATTTGCTAATGCATGCTGCTATAATAAACCCTTTTACCTGATAGATTAAAAATCCAACATGTAAAAATGCAGAATTATGATATTTAAAGCATTTAAATATTTTATGCTGTTAAGTATCTGATAGATGTAATTAAAAATTCATGAATAAGACATACTAAATTAGATTCATACTCAAAATTCGAATGAATATAAAAAGGAGAAATAAATAATGGCTAAACAAACAATGGATGGAAACCAAGCAGCCGCCTATGCCTCCTATGCTTTTACTGAGGTCGCTGCTATTTTCCCAATAACACCCTCATCTCCCATGGCCGAAGGAGTCGATGAATGGTCGGCTCATGGCAAAAAGAATATATTTGGTCAAGAGATCAAGGTGGTTGAAATGCAATCTGAAGCCGGTGCGGCAGGCGCTATGCACGGCTCTCTTGCAGCAGGTGCATTGACCACCACCTATACAGCCTCGCAGGGTTTACTACTAATGATTCCAAACCTATACAAGATGGCCGGTGAACTGCTTCCCGGAGTTTTGCATGTCTCTGCGAGAGCAATTGCCACCCATGCCCTGTCTATTTTCGGAGACCATCAGGATGTTATGGCTTGTCGTCAAACCGGAGTGGTTTTGCTTGCATCTTCCAATGTCCAAGAGGCTATGGATTTAGGATGCATCTCACATCTCGCGGCAATAAAGGCAAGACTTCCTTTTCTTCACTTTTTTGATGGTTTCAGAACCTCCCATGAAATTCAGAAAATAGATGTGATTGACTATGAAGACCTTGCGAAAATGGTAGACTATGATGCTATAAATGAGTTCAGAATGAGAGGACTTAATCCTGAACATCCTGTGGTTCGGGGAACAGCTCAGAACCCGGACATATATTTTCAGGGGCGCGAAGTACAAAATAGATTTTTCGATAATGTACCCGACATAGTCTCAGAATATATGAATCAAATAAAAGACCTTACCGGACGTGAATATCATCCTTTTGACTATTACGGAGCCAAAGATGCCGAGTATGTGATTGTTGCCATGGGCTCTGTGTGCGATACCATTAAGGAAACCGTTGACTACCTCAACAGGCAAGGAGAAAAAACCGGGGTATTAAATGTCCATCTGTATCGTCCATTTTCAGAAAAGTATTTCTTTGAGGCCATGCCCAAAACGGTCAAGAAGATTGCAGTGTTAGACAGAACCAAGGAGCCGGGGTCGTTAGGAGAACCCCTGTACCTAGATGTAGTAAAGCTTTATCAAAACCAAAATAACCGTCCTGTTATTGTAGGCGGCCGTTATGGTCTGGGCTCAAAAGATACTACGCCTTCCCAAATTATTGCAGTATTCAAAAACCTTAAGTCAGAATCCCCCAAAGATAATTTTACCATTGGTATAGTGGATGATGTAACATTTCTTTCACTGGAAGAAGAGGATATTGTGGACACAACCCCTGAAGGCACTATAAGCTGCAAGTTCTGGGGGTTAGGTTCCGACGGTACGGTAGGTGCCAATAAAACAGCAATAAAGATTATTGGAGATAATACAGATAAATTTGTGCAAGGGTATTTTTCCTATGACAGTAAAAAATCCGGTGGCTCTACCATCTCCCATTTAAGATTCGGGCCTAGTCCTTTAAGATCACCCTACCTTGTTTATCATGCAGATTATATAGCCTGTCACAACAAATCCTTTATATTTAACTTTGATATTTTAAAGGGTCTGAAAAAAGGCGGAACCTTTGTGTTGAATTGCCCTTGGACAGAGGGGGAACTTGAAGAACACCTGCCTGCTTCCATTAAGCGTTTTATCGCCCAAAACCAGATTAAATTCTATACAATTGACGCTATATCCATTGCATCTGAAATTGGTCTAGGTAACCGTATAAATATGATTATGCAAGCTGCTTTCTTCAAGCTGGCAAACATTATTCCTGTAGATGAAGCAGTAAATTATTTAAAAAAATCCATCGAGAAAATGTACGGCAGAAAAGGGCAAAAAATTGTGGGCATGAATAAGGCAGCAGTTGATGAGGGAATCAAATCTTTTACCGAAATAAAAATTCCGGATTCCTGGAAAGACGCTGAGGATAAGCCCGAAAGCGAAGCTGATACACCGGAATTTGTAAAAAACATCCAAAGGAAGATGGCAAGGCACGAAGGAGATGAACTTCCCGTTAGTGCTTTTGAAAATATGGAGGACGGCTCTCATCCATTGGGAACAACTCGTTATGAAAAGCGTGGTATAGCTGTACTGTTGCCCTTCTGGTATATTGAGAAATGCATCCAATGCGGCCAATGCTCATATGTGTGCCCCCATGCCACCATTCGCCCCTTTGTGTTGGATGAGGAAGAAGTCAGAAATGCCCCCGATTCCTTTGAAACCAAGAAGTTTGCGGGAAAAGATTTGGGACATTTATCCTGGCGCATACAAATAGCTCCGCTGGACTGCACAGGCTGCGGTAACTGTGCCGATATATGCCCTGCCAAAGGAAAAGCATTGATTATGCAGCCTGCCGAAGAGTTGATAGAGGCTGAAACCGAAAACTGGGAATACGCATTAACTGTTAAAAGTAAAGCTGGAATAATAGATACTAAAACAATTAAGGGAAGCCAGTTATTACAGCCATGTTTAGAGTTTAATGGCGCATGTCCGGGTTGTGGAGAAACTCCATATATTAAGCTGCTCACTCAACTATATGGTGACAGAATGATGATAGCAAATGCCACAGGCTGCTCATCTATTTGGGGTGCAAGTTCGCCTTCAATAGCTTATAGCACAAAATCCGACGGCCGAGGTCCGGCTTGGGCCAATTCACTTTTTGAAGATAATGCCGAGTACGGATACGGGATGTACCTTGGTGTTAAGCAAGTAAGGGAAAAGCTTGCGGATCTTGTCAATGAAGCTCTCAACAGCGATATTAATGATGAGGTAAAAGCTGTATTGAAACACTGGTTGGGGAACATTGACAACGGAGAACTATCCATTGCAGCATCAAGAGCTGTAATTGAGATTCTTGAACATTCAGAAAATCTCTCTAACCCCATATTGGCAAAAATCCTTGAGTTGAAGGATTTCCTTGTTAAAAGGTCATTCTGGATAATAGGTGGTGACGGATGGGCATATGATATTGGTTATGGAGGCCTTGACCATATTTTGGCATCGGGCGATGACGTAAACATTTTCGTAATGGATACAGAAATCTATTCAAATACCGGCGGACAGGCGTCAAAGGCTACTCCCACCTCTGCTGTGGCTAAATTTGCAGCAGCCGGTAAAAAAATCAAGAAAAAGGATTTGGGAATGATGGCTATGAGCTACGGTTATGTATACGTAACTCAAATTGCCATGGGCGCAAATATGAATCAGACCATCAAAGCAATTGTCGAGGCTGAAAGCTACAAGGGGCCTTCTCTTATAATTGCCTATTCGCCATGTATAAGCCATGGTATTAAAACCGGGATGGGAACGAGTATGCTACAGGAAAAACGTGCTGTTGAAGCGGGTTACTGGCAGTTATACAGATATAATCCCATGTTGATCGAACAGGGTAAGAATCCTTTCACTCTTGAATCTAAGGAACCTACAAAACCGTACAAGGATTTTATAACCGGCGAGGTGAGATATTCTTCACTTAAAACCGTATTCCCCGATATTGCCGATCAAATGTATGAAATATCCGAAAAGCATGCATTAGAGCGCTACAATAATTATGCGCGTATGGCAGAACATAAATAAAATTTGGGTGCTTGTTTAGTGAGCCAATGACGCCATTGGCTCACTCATGGCACGCACCTCTCCTCCTATATTCCAAAGGAGTCACGCCCTCACTACTTTTAAAAACGGTTGACAAATGCCCTGCATTGGCAAACCCACATAATCTGGCGACTTCGTCAACTGAATAATCTTCATTTGATAAAACTTGTTTTGCTTTATCAATTCTGACTTTCAATAAAAACCTATACGGAGTAATACCTATTTCGGCTTTAAAAACTCTTTTGAAATGGCTCGGACTTAAGTAAATATACCTGCAGATATCTTCTATTGTAATACTGGAGCTGTAATATGTCCTCATATATTGAATAGCTTCTAATAGATAATTATCATATCTTCTATTTGCAGTTGATAATGCATATTCGGGCAGACTATCCCTTAAAAGTAAAAACACAATCTGTGAGGCTAGATTCTTAATC
>JAAYNX010000135.1 GCA_012520615.1 Clostridiaceae bacterium
TACGCTAGATGGTATAATAATCATGAGACTTGAACGCTCCTTTCTGGGAGGTAATGGTGGTTTTGCAGTTTCCATTATACCAGAGGCGTTTCAGGTCTCATTTTTATTATTAAGTTAACAGACCATTTACTAATATTGGGAGGTAATTAAATGGCAGATTTTTGGGATTCCGAAGAGCTTATAAGTAAGTTTGTAAAAAATAGCAGGGAAGAAATTCAAATTAAAAAAGTGTCGAAAAATAATAAGCATTATGTAGACATTCGTACTTTTTGGTATGACAGTAAAAGCGATGAATACAGACCAAGTCAGAAGGGGCTGGCAATTCC
Source organism: Clostridiaceae bacterium (assembly GCA_012520615.1). GTDB lineage: Bacteria > Bacillota > Clostridia > DSM-8532 > DSM-8532 > DTU059. Next base: position 327 of record JAAYNX010000135.1, read on the forward strand.
ATTAGAATTTGTTGGGGAGCTTAAGTCCGCATTAGACACCATAGAGTATTGATTCGTTAATTGCTTCAACCGCACCTGCATATAAAACACAGGTGCGGCATATAAGAACCGCACTTTTTAGCCGGCCGGCTTATAACAGGAGGTGCGGATAATAATAAGATATGCTTATAAAACAAGGGATGTGATAAATATGGTGCATACCCTTGTATGCCCGTACCTACCGGCAGGAAGAGTAACTAATGCTATTGTATCCGGGGAGATTTCGGGAGAAATCATAAACTCATTAAAAGAGTCGGGAATAAATCCAATTTTTACAGAGGCTAATTCTTCGTTGCCCCTACAGTTATCTTACCATGCAGATATGCAATTGGTGAATATTAGTAAGGGGCTTTTTGTCTATGCTCCCGATACTTCGGAAAATACGTTATTGCAGCTTGAAAACCTTGGCTTTGAATTAATCCAAGGTTCCGTTCCCGTAAAAGATTATTACCCGTTTGATGTAGCCTACAATTGTGCAATAGTTGGGAAAAATGCTTTTTTGAATCCAAAATATACCGATTCTATAATTCTTGAATTATTGGCGAAAAATAATATTAAAGTTCATCCGATAAAACAAGGATATGCAAAATGTTCAACCGCAGTTGTCTCGGAAGAGTCAATTATTACGGCAGATACGCAAATCTATAAGAAAGCTGTTGAAGCCGGATTGGACGCTCTATTGATTCCCCCGCAGAAAAATATAATCTTGAAAGGTTATGATTATGGCTTTATTGGAGGATGTTCAGGATTAATATCTGATAAAAAGATCGCTTTTTTTGGCGACTTAAGAACTTCAAAAAATGCCGATGAAATTGTTGGATTTTGTATGAAACACGGCAAAGCGGTTGTTTCTCTAGCCAAAGGAAACCTTATCGATTTAGGCGGCTTATTTCCTTTAACTTCTGTATAACGGACAATGAGAATTACATATAATACACCTGAAGGGATGTGAGAAGATGCCATCCTTAAGGGTAGACAGCATGAAAGACATAAGAGGATTGGCTTGTTATCTGGAAAAAAGATTTGAGATGAATGTACAAAATCCGTTTAAGGTTGTAGTGAGTAAGGAAGAAAATTACCTTAATATCCTTATAGACGGGTGTATAAGAAAAAACGGCAGAAAGTATTTGATGGTTCTGAACCACTTATCAGATATGCTGGCTGAATATATTCTTAAGTCTTATGAGAAAAAAATTTTAGAAAAGATAATAGCCCGTATATGTGAAAAACTAACAAAAGGCGACAGAGACGAAATCTATCGTATTGCTTGTATCAGACTATATACGCACTATGATGTTGATATCTGCAATCTTATTGAATCAAGACGTAAAATGATATCTGCAAAGATTGCTGAGTATTTAAGGAGCACCGATAGACTTACATTGGAGGGATTTGTAACTTTCAGACTCGGCGACTATGTTAAGTATCTGGAAACTGAAGTGGAAAGGTCTATTAGGCAGTTTTTTATTGAAAGACAATATGAGGAATACATTAATCTTTTAACAACCTATGTTCGGATGCAGGTGCCCAGAGTACCTGAACTGCATGTTTTTGTTCAAAAGGACGGATCATATAAAGTAGAAGGAACAAAGCCATTTGAAATACCTGAAGACGTTATAAATGGTTTTGGAATTCCTTCGGGGGAACCGGTTATTGAAGATGACGATTTTATGATTGGATTTCTGCTTACTTGCGCACCTGTAAGAATCTTCATCCATAATGCCACACTTTTCAAAAACAAAGAGCTTTTAAACACAATACGCATTGTGTTTGCAGAATGTGTCCTTTTAAATTAATCCTGCTCCGCTTCACGCATGACATCGACAGACTGTGCGATAACTGATTCAACATACAGGTTATAATACTATATTATGCAATCGTAAATAAGCGGCGTGGTTGCTGCGATTTAAAGCGAAGCAAGCTACAGCCGCTGAACTCGCATAATTTTTAATACTATTGACAGTTTTCGCACAGTTAATAGCAGTAAAAACGGAATGCGGCAAAAAAAGTTGTACCATTGATTAATTTTGTGTATAATTAAAGCAAAATAATCGGGATTTTAGCTAACTGGGGGTTGTTTTCTTGGCTTTCAAGGTTTTTCAATCTGTTGTGCAGAGAATTCGCGATACCATCGGGTATGAATTTGGTATTACCGATGGTTCGGGGGTGATTATTGCCAGTACCGTCGAAGAAGAAATAGGTTTGGTTCATGACAAGTGTGCAGATTTTTTGAATTCTAATTCTACTTATATCGAAAGATCTGATATGGTCATGAAGAAAATTGAAATTAACGGCAGGCTGGACTTTGTTTTATACCTTATCTCAAATCACCCGGAAAGAAAGAACTTGGCGGAGTTGATTTCAATAAGTCTTGAGAACGCCAAGCTCTATTATGACGAAAAGTACGACAAAAACAATTTTATGAAAAATGTGCTCTTAGGAAACATTTTACCCGGTGACATAACAATCAGGGCTAAAGAGCTTCGAGTCAAGAATGATTGCAGAAGAATTGTATACTTGGTCAGGACGGAAAAAACTAGGGAATTGTACGCTTATAATATTATACAGAGTTTATTTCCTAACAACAGCAAAGACTATATCATTTTGCTGGATGATCAAAATTCCGTTCTAATAAAGGAACTAAAAGACAAAGAGGATAATGAAGAAGTTTATCAAAAGGCCAGAATTATTATTGATACATTAAGCAGTGAGCTTATGATAAAAGCAAATATAGGAATAGGGACTGAAGCAGAAAGCCTGCGCGACGTAGCCCGTTCCTATAAGGATGCTCAAACTGCAGTGAAAATAGGTCAAATATTTGAGTCAGAAAAAAATATAGTTGATTATAATCATCTTGGAATAGGACGTCTCATTTATCAATTGCCCACAACTCTTTGTCGGCTCTTCTTAAACGAGGTCTTTAAAGAAGGCGTTTTTGAAACCATTGACTCAGAAACTATGATTACTATACAAAAATTCTTTGAGAATAACCTGAATGTCAGCGAAACATCCCGACAGCTATTTATACACCGAAACACTTTAGTGTATCGGTTAGATAAAATACTTAAAATAACAGGGATGGATTTAAGGAAATTCGATGATGCCATTTATTTCAAGGTTGCCATGATGGTAAAACGTTACCTTGATGATGTATCAAAGTAATTTCCTTCTCTGATTTCATGGGGGAATATAATGATTAGGTTTGTAGATACAACGAAGGTATACTCCAACGGAGTGGTCGGGCTAAGAAACCTTACAGTGAGGGTAGAAAAAGGCGAATTTGTATTTGTAATTGGAGCCAGTGGCTCAGGTAAGTCAACATTTCTAAAACTTATTATGCATGAAGAGGTTCCAACAGAAGGCGAAGTCTATGTCAATGGATATAGTGTACATGACATGGTTCATTCGGAAATTCCTTATTTGAGACGCAGTTTAGGCGTGGTTTTTCAGGATTTTAGATTATTACCAAACAAAACGGCATACGATAATGTCGCTTTTGCCATGCAAATAGTAGAGGCCACAGCAAGAGAAATCAGAAGGCAGGTTCCCCTTGCGCTGGGTCTGGTAGGCTTAAGCAAAAAGGCAAGAGCCTACCCAAATCAACTATCAGGCGGAGAGCAGCAGAGAATAGTGCTTGCCAGAGCATTAGTAAACAATCCGGCTGTTCTGATTGCAGATGAACCCACAGGAAATTTGGATCCTAAAACCTCACTGGAGATTATGAATCTTCTTGAGGAAATAAACCAGCGCGGTACAACCGTTGTTGTGGCTACCCACGAAAAAGGCATAGTGGATACCATGAAGAAACGTGTTATTACGCTTGACCATGGAGAAATCAAGAGCGACGTGCAGAAAGGATCATATTCCGATGAAAATTAGAACTATGAAGCTTCTTGTAAAAGAAGGTACAAATAATGTAGTAAAAAATAAACTGATGTCATTTGCATCTATATTAACAGTGGTAGCAGCTTTGTTTTTCTTGGGGATTATACTTCTTATTGCAATTAATATCACCTCAAATATTGAGGCGATGAAGAGGGATTTAGAACTTACAATATTTCTTAATGTAAATGCAACCAGTTATCAGCGTGAAGAGGTAGTGGGTTTTATTGAGCAAAAGAAAGCTGCCGGAATCGTATCAGAATACAGAAATGAAACCAAAGAACAGATGTATGATAATATCAAGAAAAGCCTCAATGATGATTCTCTTTTAGAAGGATTTGGCGTGGAGAACGCCGCAGAGTCCTTCTACCTGAAGCTTGTTGATCCAAATAGCAGCGATGAATTAATAAAACAATTATCTACCTTTGAAGGTGTTAATAAAAATAATGGTATAGGATATGGTAAGGACGAGCTTGATAAACTTGAGGGCATACTGAAGATTTTTAATTACATAGTAATGGCGATATTAGTGATACTTATGGTTATTTCTGTATTGCTGATTTCAAATACCATACGCCTTACAGTATTTGCGCGGCGGCACCAGATAGAAATCATGAAATATGTTGGTGCATTAGATAGTTTTATTAGATGGCCGTTTATAGTAGAAGGCCTATTAATAGGCTTTATAGGAGCAGTATTATCTTTCATTCTTACATCGCAGGCATATAAATGGCTTCAGGATGTTATAAATGCTATTCTATTAAATCTTAAGCTGTCAACACTAAGACTTTTGGAATTTGGTCCTGTGGCTTTTAGGATTTTTATAATTTATTCCATTTTCGGAATAGTTATAGGTGGAATAGGAAGCTTTTTTTCTGTCAGAAAACACTTGAACGTATAATGGTTTCAAGTTATAATATAGAATAAGCAATTGTAATAAAAATGTAAGTTAAATTATGCATATTAATTGGTAAAATTTCATATGCGGTCTACTAATTTGAAAGGATTGGTCACGTACATATGATAAAAAGAATATCAGCCGTATTAATGTCTTTTGTTCTAATAGCAACACTAGCATTTACATCGTCTGCGAACTCTATCGATGAAGCAAAAAAAGAGCTACAGCAGACGCAAAAAGAGATTAATTCTATTAAAAACAAACAAAAGCAAGAAAAACAAAACCTTATTAATAATAAGCAATATAGGGAAAACATCATAGCAGATTTAGAAAAAAAAGGTCATGAACGGTCTGAAATAGAAAGTAGAATTAAAGAAATTGAATCTGCCATAGCGTCTCTGGATGAAGCTATCAGATTAGCTGAGGAAGAATATGCTGCAGAACTGAAGCTTTTCCAAGAAAGACTGGTTACACTCTACATAAATTCCAAAACAAATGCAGAAGCGAACTTATTACTTCAATGTGATAACTTTGAGGAAATGTTCAAAAAAAGCCATATATTAAAGATGGTTTCTCAGTTTGATCAAGATTTGCTAAAAAGCATAGAAGATAAACAAGAAGAAATAAGTATACTTAAAGACCTCAAACAGCAAGAAGAAGATAACGCTCAGGAACAATTAGAATCTATGCTGGGAGAAATAGCAAAGCTGGAAGTATCCCGTTCTGCCGTTGAAAAAGAGGTTAAAAAGACTCAACAAACCCTTGCGGAACTTGAAAAGGCAGAAGATGAGTTGGAAGCTGACTCAAAAGAATTGGAAAAGCTGATTCGGAAGCTTTCATCCTCGGGAGCATATAGCGGCGGTATTATGCAATGGCCGTTGCCGGGATATTATAGGATTTCGTCATATTTTGGTATGAGAATGCATCCCATTCTTAAATATAATAAGATGCATGGCGGTATTGATATTGGGGCTCCTTCCGGAACACCAATTCATGCGGCAGCAAGCGGTAAAGTGATTTGTGCCGCATGGAGAAGCGGAGGCTCGGGTAATACTGTAATAATAGATCATGGCGGTGGAATTACCACACTATATTTCCACATTAAAAACGGTGGAATACTAGTTAAGGAAGGCCAGAAAGTTGCAGCCGGAGATGTTATTGCAAAAGTCGGAAGTACAGGCTTATCCACAGGTCCACACCTCCATTTTGAGGTTAGAAAAAATGGTACACGTCAAAATCCTTTAGACTATGTAACAAACAAAAAGTGATTAAAAACATATAACCATAAAGAGCTTTTGCATGAATCAAAAGCTCTTTTATTGTTTATAAAATATTTTTCCTACTCTTTGGATATCATTGCTATTAATGCACAACATATTTAACCCTTGCCCGATGTCATGTGTGCGCTTAAAAATCCATTCAGTAATTTATTTTCCCGCCACGCAGCCCATGTACTGCTTCATCCATGACATCGGCTACGGATTAAAACAATATGGCTTACCTGCGATCATTTATATAACAATGGAAATTCTTATGATTAACATTGTTTGAAAAATGATAGCATAGGATGTAAAATAGATTTAATTAAGCTTAAGAAGGGTTGTTTAATGAGAAGAAGGCAAAAAATATTATTTTCTGTTATCCTACCGATATGCTTTGTCGCGGTGTTTTTTTTAGGTTACTTTTTTTCAGTAGTAAATTTAATGTCATGGAACGTTTTTAGGTCCAGGCCAATTAAAGAATGGTTCAAACAGCAGAATGCAATATACTTTGATGCTGATGAGGTCGATGCACGAAATATAGAAGCATTTAATAAAGTTAAGAATGTGCTGGAAAACAAATACTATGAGGAAGTCGATTTCAACGATGCTTTTAGTGGTGCAATCAAGGGTCTTTCGGCAGGGGTAAATGATCCTTATACCGTTTACTATACTCCAGAGGAAATGAAATCATATTTGGAAGGTGTCTCTGGGAATTATGTGGGAATTGGTGTATCGGTTCATATGGACGAAAACTACCTTCTTACTGTTGCCGATGTATTTGCCAATTCTCCTGCAAAAGAAGCAGGTCTATTAAAAAATGATAAAATTGTAAAGGTTGATAATGAGGATGTAACAACTATTAAAGATGCTGATTTGATAGTGAAAAAAATTAAGGGTATACCTGATACAAAGGTAAGGATCACTATTTATAGGCCAAGCGAGGGTGAATATAAGGATATCGAGCTGATACGACGAGTTATTAATATATCATGGATTTCAAGTGAGGTATTAGATAACGATATTGGGTATATACACATTAAACAATTCGATGATGATATTTACAGAGATTTCGAGACACACCTTAACGAGCTTATGTCTAAAGGAATAAAGGGCTTGGTAATAGATTTGCGTGATAACCCGGGAGGATCATATTATCAGGTTGCCAGAATTGCAGACCGGATTGTACCTAAAGGTCTGGTTGTATATACGGAGGATCGCAATAAAAACAGAAATGAGCAGTTTTCAGATGATAGAGAGCTGGAAATACCTCTAGCAATTCTTGTTAATGGATATAGTGCCAGTGCTTCTGAAATACTTGCTGCTTGCGTTCAGGATTATAACAAAGGTATTATTGTAGGTACAAAAACTTTTGGAAAGGGTCTTGTACAGGAAATAGATATTAATTTTACCAATGGCGGAGGGATAAAATATACAAAAGCCAGGTATTTTACCCCATCAGGTAAGAGCATTCATGGAGAAGGGGTTATGCCTGATGTTGAGGTTCCATTAAGTGAAGAATTTAACACTACCTCAATAGAGGATATTCCCCATGACAAAGATAATCAGCTAAAAGCCGCCATAGAAGAAGTCATGGCAGTAACAAAAGAGTAGATGTTAATGAATACCCATGAGTAGGATTGGCAATAATGATTCATGGGGTGATGGAATATGTTGAAGAAGGATGAGCAGCTTAAATTGGAGATTGCTAAAGAGCTGGGGCTGTTGGAGAAAATTCAGAAAGAAGGCTGGAAAAGCCTCAGTGCAAAGGAAACGGGGCGAATCGGAGGTCTAATATCCAGAAAAAAAAGGACAAAAGCAATTTAAGCTGTGGGTACTTATATGTACACACGATTTGCAGATATTTATGACAGATTGACACATGACATTAATTACACCAAATGGGCTGATTATTTACAATCAGCCTTTTCCAAATTTGACCGGGACCCCAAGCTTATACTGGAGCTTGGGTGTGGCACTGGAAGTCTTGCAATTGAGCTATCAAAAAGAGGTTATGATATGATTGCTCTTGATAGTTCTACCTCTATGCTTAACAAGGCCAGTGAAAAGGCAAGGGAAGCAAAGACAGACATTCTTTTCTTAAACCAAGATATGAGGAATTTCGAGCTTTATGGAACGGTGGATGCTATTATTTGCCTTCTCGATTCTATAAATTATATCAAATCTTTAAATGATATTAAAAAAACATTCAACTTGGTAAGAAACTACCTTAATCCGGGAGGCCTGTTTATTTTTGATGTCAATAGTCCGTACAAGCTATCTACTGTACTTGGAAACCAAATTTTTTATGAGCTGGATGACGATATTTCATGGATTTGGCAAAATACATATAACCATAAAACCAAGACCACTACTTTTGATCTTACTTTTTTTGTTAGGAACAAAGACGGTTTATATGAACGTTTTGATGAAACGCATGAAGAAAGTGCTTTTACCAGTGAGGAGTTAACAAAGGCCCTTGATTTATCAGGGTTAAAGCTTTTAGGCGAGTATGGCGATTTAAGCTTCAATGAGCCCGCTAATAATGAAGAGCGTATTTTTTATATTGCACAGAAGGCTTGACGTGTTATAATCGGATTATGAGAAAACAAAAAACTCTCTACGCAAACTATACTCAGCTTTAAATCACAGCAGCTACACAACTGCATTGCGGTCGCATCAAAAGCCGAGAATTATATTTATGATCTTTGACGTAGGATATGGAGGGACATTCCTTGGGAAGAAGAGAAACACGGGAAAATGCCATGAAATTACTTTATCAGATACAGATACAAAGGGATGATATCGAGGAACAAATCGATCGTTTCGTAGAAGAACAGGAGATTACAGAAAAACAAGACAGGGATTACCTTCTAAACGTGGTTAATGGCGTTATAGAGAAAGAAGAGGAAATAGATAACCTGATTGCTAACCATGCCAAAGGTTGGACTATCCAAAGAATGCCAAAGGTAGATTTAGCCATTATGCGGCTTTCTTGCTATGAAATAAAATACAGAGACGACATTCCCATTAACGTATCTATAAATGAAGCCGTTGAGATGGCCAAAAAATATAGTGGGGAGCAAGCTAAAACATTTGTTAACGGTGTTTTGGGTAAAATATTTGCCGAATTAGAGGATGATACCGCTAATGACTCGGAGGAATAATTATGGACAAAACAATGACCGTTACAGAATTAACCACATATATTAAGCAGCTTGTCGATAGTGACATGCTGCTTTCTAACGTCTGGATAACCGGTGAGATTTCAAATTACAAGTTTCATACCTCCGGGCATATGTATTTTTCGTTAAAGGATCAAGGAGCCGTAATTAAATGCGTAATGTTCAGAACCCAGAACAGCCGTTTAAAGTTTAGACCTGAAGAAGGTATGCGCGTTATAGCAAGGGGTTATGTTTCGGTTTATCCACAGGGAGGGTCGTATCAACTTTATGTTGATGCTATGCAGCCCGATGGTACAGGTGCTTTATATATGGCCTTTGAGCAGCTTAAAATAAAGTTGGAGTCCCAGGGGCTTTTTGATGAATCAAGAAAAAAGAAAATTCCATTGCTGCCCAACGCAATTGGCGTAATTACTTCACCAACCGGTGCGGTTATAAAGGATATAACTCAAATATTGAACAGAAGGTATTACAATACCAGACTTATTGTATACGGTTCGGCTGTTCAGGGGGCAGAGGCGCCAGCACACTTGATTGAAGGAATCAGATACTTTAATAAAAAAAAGAATGTTGATGTTATAATTCTTGCCCGGGGCGGCGGTTCTTTGGAGGATTTATGGCCTTTTAATGATGAAAAACTGGCCATTGCAATATCCCAATCCGAAATTCCAGTAATTTCGGCAGTAGGTCATGAAACTGATTTTTCAATATCGGACTTCGTTGCTGATCTAAGAGCTCCTACACCTTCAGCCGCGGCCGAATTGGTTATGCCTGAAAAAAAGGCTTTAAAAGATGCTTTGGCATTAGTGGAAAAGAGACTTATCAATTGTTTAACAAACGGTCTTAAAAGGGAAAGAGACAGGTTGGCAAGGCTGCAAAGTGCTAGAAGCCTGCAAAAACCTTTAGATATTATTAATCAAAAAAGGCAGTCAATGGATACTATTGAAAGAAATTTGATCCTACTGGGGAGAACTGGCTTAGAAAGAGCCAGAAACTCATTAAAGACAGCAGTTGCACAATTAAATGCCCTTAGTCCGCTAACTGTGCTGAGCAGGGGATATGGGGTAATCCATGATGTGGATGGAAGATTAATACGATCTGTCAAAAAACTGAAATCTGGCGATAAACTTGTCATAACAATGACAGACGGGAAATTTGAAGCTGTCTGCGATAAATTGCTATAAAGGCAGGAGGGTTGAGAATCATGGCAAAAAAAGAAGAAAAGGTTGATATTACATATGAACAAGCTGCGTTGGAACTGGAAAGCGTCGTTAATATGCTGGAAAGTGGGGACTTACCGTTGGAGGAATCCATAAAAATGTTTGAAAAAGGAGTAGCTCTTGTTCGTCTATGTAATAAGAAACTTGACGATATTGAAAAGCGAATTACACTCTTGGTTGAGGGAAAGGAAGGTGTCATCGAAAAAGATTTTAATACCGATGACTTATCATAATGGATTTTACTTGTGAGTATAAAAAATATTTAGAATCAATTGAGGAATGGCTTAAGGAGATTTTGCCGCCAAAAAGTCTTACGGTTGATAATTTTCCCGAAAAAAGGATTTATGAGGCTATGGAATACAGTCTGATGGCAGGAGGAAAACGGATTAGACCGGTTTTAGCCTTGGCTGTTTGCGATATGCTAAATGGCGATACAAAAGAGGTAATTCCCTTTGCGGGTGCTATTGAGCTTATTCACACCTATTCACTTATACATGATGATTTACCATGTATGGACAACGATGACTACAGGAGAGGTAAGCTTACCAATCACAAGGTATTCGGAGAGGCAATGGCAGTTCTGGCAGGTGATGGTCTGCTGAATTTTGCATTTGAGACTATGTTGGGGGAAACCGCTAAAAATGATGAAAAAACTTTTCTTCGTTTAAAAACAGCATATATGATTTCCATGGCCGCCGGTACAAAAGGGATGATTGGCGGGCAGGTTATAGACATGGAATCAGAGAAAACTAATATTTCTTATGAATTGCTGTGTCAAATGCATAGAATGAAGACCGGTGCTTTAATTAAGGCTTCGGTTTTGGCACCGGCGATACTTTTGAATGTGGATAAGAACTTGTATTCCAAACTGGAGGTTTATGCTGACAATATAGGACTTGCTTTTCAAATAAAAGACGATATTCTTGATTATGAAGGCAACAGTGAAATTGTAGGTAAATCTACAGGAAGCGATACTGCAAATAACAAATCTACTTTTTTAAGTATCCTTGGAATTGAAAGAGCAAATGAACTTCTTAAGAAAACTGTGGAAGATGCGATAAACGCGTTGGATACAATAGATAACAATACATTTTTGATAAAGATGGCTAACTTTATTGCAGAGAGAGAAAAATAAACTAGAAATTGTACGGGGGAGATACAGAATTGGCGCAGGTGGATAATGTTTTTTATAACACAGCTATAACGCTACCTATATTTTCATGGTTTTTGGCACAGTTGATAAAATTTATCAGTCATTTCATACAAAACCAGAAAGTTGACTTTAGAAAATTTGTTGCTTCGGGGGGAATGCCGAGCTCACATAGTGCGATTACGGTATGTCTTGCAACGGTAATGGCGGTTAAAAATGGATTGACTTCTAGCGAGTTTGCCATTTCGACCATAGTATCATTCATCGTAATGGCAGATGCCACAGGTGTAAGAAGAGCGGCTGGGAAACAAGCAGAGGTACTTAACAAGCTTATTTATCACTCAAGGGAAATAAGGGTGGATAAAGAATTAAAGGTACTGCTGGGGCATACCCCGATACAAGTAATTGCCGGTGCGGCCTTGGGAATTATAGTAGGGCTA
>JAAYNX010000130.1 GCA_012520615.1 Clostridiaceae bacterium
AATCTAAAAATATTGTATTATGGTAATTTCTGCTATATAATAAAATGGTATAAGGAAACACTGTTCTGTATAGTAATTATACGACACTAATAAATTTCCTTAATGGAGGAGGCCAATTATGAAGTATGAAATCTTAGGTGAGCCACTACCGGTTGTGACATGTTTTGTTGATGCCGGAGAAACCCTTATAACAGAAAGAGGGTCCATGAGTTGGATGAGCCCTAATATGAAAATGGAAACAACTACTAATGGGGGCATTGGAAAGGCTTTAGGAAGAATGTTCTCTGGCGAAGCTCTTTTTCAAAACAGGTATACTGCCGTTGGCGGGGAGGGTCTCATCGCTTTTGCATCAAGCTTTCCCGGTTCCATCAGAGCCCTTCAGATTTCCCCGGGTAATAATATGATTGTCCAGAAATCTGCATTTCTCGCTTCTGAAGCCGGAGTAGAATTATCCATCTATTTTCAAAAAAAACTTGGCGCAGGATTCTTTGGTGGAGAGGGCTTCATAATGCAAAAACTGTCTGGTCAGGGCATTGCATTTATTGAAATAGATGGTCATGCTGTTGAATACGAGCTAAAAGCCGGACAACAGATGGTAATTGATACCGGATACCTCGCCGCAATGACCGAAAGCTGCACCATGGATATAAAAACGGTTCCCGGTGTTAAAAACATGCTGTTTGGTGGCGAAGGAGTCTTTAATACCATCGTAACAGGGCCTGGAAGAATCATTCTTCAGACAATGCCAGTCAGCAATGTAGCGGCAACCATTCGTCCATTTATACCTACTGCAAAATGAACACATTTTTTAACTTTATGTGAATTAAACCTTCTTGTTTTGCTTAAGCCCCTGTTTATAACTTAAAACTTTACTATACCCTCGGCTTTCACCGAGGGTTATATTATCCCTTTAAGCGCCTGCTGTCAGGCGCTTAATACGAATTCATATTGTGATGAATATTATCAATTAGCAATCTAGGAAAAATGCGCTTTTTTCTCAACAAACCCTTCTATCTTTTCTGCTAAAAGTTTAGGAGATTAGCGAATTGATCTTATAATACGTTTATAAATTATTGGTTCTTCCTCATATTTTAAGTCCTTGTTATAGTAAAGAGCCTGAGAGTAAATGGTTTTCCCAAGTTTGAGCATTTCTGCCTTGTTATAGCCTCCAAAATGCAGAAAAAAGACATTGCCTTTAGATTTTACTGCCATGTCAGCACGGGATTTGCCAGTAGTTTTAAATGTAAAACATATCTTATTCACATAATTTGTTCTATCGTACTGAAGATTATTATTATATATTTTTTCATGAGTTTTATCTGTAGAATTCCGCATATCTATTAAATCCTCAAACCATATTTCACAGGTCTCCCATTTTTGGCTGTTTATATAGGGGGCTTTTTGTTTTACTACTATGCGATCATTGTAAACCTCTATATACCCTCCGTTATAATCTTTTGTTTGAGTGTAGAGAATAAAAGCTATAGCTAGGGCAAACCCTGCTCTCACAAAAAAGACCAGAAACAATATTAAGCTTATCTGAGCAAGAATATCTAAAACACCTTTTGCACTAGGAAGTAATGAAGGCAATTCTGATACAAAAATATTTACACCAAACAATGCTAGTAAAAATATCCCTCGCTTTTTAAGTATCAATATGACATTATCTTTTTGCTCTATTGCCTGACTATCCATACAAGCGGCTTCCAGTCTGATGAGAATATCATTGTCAAACATGTTATACTCCGTTATTTCCCTGGTTCAACACTATTTTTCATCTTGTTTTTGTTAAAAGATTTTATTGCCCAAGACAGCAGTATTGTTATTAACAAACTTGTTCCGAATATAATCAATGAAATAATAAATATATTATTGATTCTTTCATATGTATTAATTGCTTCGTATGCTTCCCGAACAGACTCTTGCACAAGATTATAATATTCGGCCGAATTAATAATTTCACTTGCGCTCCGCCTCAGGAATAACATTAAAATCGAAATCCCAAAAGCGATGGGAGTAATTACAGCAAAGACATTTCGAATAGCTGATATAACCGCCTTAAACTTACCCTCCGGCACTTTCTTTGCGTATGTTTTCGAAAAAAGCAAAACACAAATTATCAGTAACATGCTAAGCCCGAATGTTATTATCAGGGGCAAAAAATTTTTCATGTTAAGATTGCTTTTCCCCTTTGGCATTGAACCGGATTTTCTTATATTAATTGTCTGCATCGCTGAATTTCCCGCAATATCTGTAGCTATAACGGTGAACATATTATCTCCCGCAGAAAGCTTTAAATCGTGAAGAAAAGTACCATCTTCATTAACGGGGAAAGCTTGGTCGTTTATCATCAGGGTGCATCCCGGCTCGGTTTCCCCTGTAAGTGCATAACTTGATCCTGTTGTAGTAATAGTTGATGTGTTTTCATATAACAACAATAAAGGAGGGGTTCTGTCGGAATATATTTCTGCTTGAACAACAAAGCACACATTTTGTTCCGGACTGTATGATACTTGTATTTCGTTAGTAAACTCCTCAATCTCAACAGAAAAATATCCCTTACCTGAAATATTTATTGTCTCGGTATTTCCGTTTACTGAAACAACAACAGGCATACTGCCCGCCGATTCATAATTTATCACGGCTTGTGCAGCATTTGTTTCTTCCGGGGTTGAGATAGATATTGATGTGCCCGTATTAAAATTTATTTCTTTTACGGTGGCATTTGAAAGAATATCGTTTTTACGGTAATATAGCTCGACACGGATAAATTCCACCGATGGATCTATCAAAACCTCGGTACTTTTTGTATCAGGCTCATACGCTGAGTAAAACATCGGTTCATCTAAATCTGCGGAACTATAAACTGAAACAATATACTCCTGGCAATTATAAACAGATTCGCTGCTCCAGTCTATCAGCAACGATTCTTCGGTTAAATTTATCTCTGCATAAAAATCATTTATGCCTTTTGGCTCCCTATTATTATCATAAGAAAAACTTTC
>JAAYNX010000070.1 GCA_012520615.1 Clostridiaceae bacterium
AAAGACTCCTTGTCATCGAAAGTGAGTTTTCTAGCGTCCTCAAAGTAGCCAAACGAGAAGGCAATATTTTGAAGGAAATAATTAGACAAGCATGGGACGGTCATAAACTCCAAGGCCTTTCTAAAAACAACCCTGCCAAGGCTACTGCTCCCCATATTTCTATCGTAGGTCATATTACAAGCATGGAACTAAGGAAATATCAAGATAGCACGGATTTATTTAATGGTTTCTCCAATAGGTTTCTGTGGACATGCGTGAGGCGGAGCAAACTCCTTCCTGAGGGACCGGAGATACCGGAACAGGTATACACCAAACTTACCCCTAAGTTGGCAGATGTCCTAAAATGGGTTAAGGAGCTAACACCGGCAAACCGCAAGTTCAAGCGTAGCGATACAGCTTCCAAGGTATGGGAAAAAGTATATGAGCTTCTAAATGACGATGTGCAAGGCGGTAAAACAGGCGGTGCTATAAGTCGTTCAGATGCAATGGTTATAAGGCTTTCCCTTATATATGCGGTACTTGATAAAACAAATACTATAAAGCCCGAGCATGTAATGGCAGCGTTGGCAGTATGGCAAAGATGCCAGCAATCGGTGGAATACTTCTTTTCCGAAGATAGCGGTTCAGACCCTGTTGAAGAAAAAATCATTGACGGCTTAAAGGATGGTCCCTTGAGCCAGTCTGAAATATACAGGGACATTTTTCAAAGCAATATGAGTGCCAAAAGAATAGCATCGGCATTACAAAGCCTTTCAGCCAAAAGCAAGGTTAAGTGTAAGGAAATCAAACCGGAGCAGGGGCGAAAAAAGAAAATCTGGAGTTTAATATAAAATATACCCTACTTATTTAACGTTTTTTACTTAATTACTTATATATCAAGGCTTTGCAGTTACCCATTAATTACGTATTAATTACGCAATTAATCACTTCCAATAAAAAAGTAATGGTAAAGGGGTGATAAATGATGGGCATAAACTTACTTGAAACTGTCAGGCAAAAGCTACCTTTTACAGAGGACGAAGCCAGAGAGTTACTCATAGAAGCCGTTCACCGGATAAACGAAAATTGGCCATCAGGGGCATTACTAGCGTCAAAAGGAACATCACTCTATATTGAGTATCAAAGGGCAACCGACACCTTAGATGAAGCATTTTTTGGAACACGAGAACAATTTTTAAAGGCTTTGCAAAGTTATGAAGTTATAATGATGAAAATTGCCGATAATTACCGGCAAGGAAAGTAATTATCGATTCAATATATATACCTCAATAATGATAATAAAGGGGTGATTAAGTATGGAAACACAGGCAGTTTACACAACAAGCCCAAAAATGATAGAAGTTAAAATGTCTAAATGCAGTCTGTTCCTTACAGAAGAAGAAATTGTATCTTTGCTGGCAAAAAATAAAGAACTTTGGATTAAAGGCATTGGCCGTGGAAAAGCCTTTTTAAGAAACAAAGCTGCCAGAAAACGTGAGGCACTAGGTTTCGACCGATGGATGTTATACGAGCTTTTTAAGGGGAATAGACCTATTGACGATAGTACTATCTCATCATTAGAGAATATGGATATAAAAGAGCTTCGGGAGGGTGTTTTAGAATGGTTACTAGCAAAAAAACGGGGCGGTTATATATGATTGTATTCAATACATCATTACCACCTTAAATATATACATAAGTTTTACGATAAGACGGGCTGTATACAAAAAACAGAGATTTTATCTTAAGAAAAGGATATCATTAGCAATTGAATATTTATACAAGTTAAATGTATATTTATGAGTTTATTTTGTGGCTGTGATACTGAATATTTCACAAAGGAGTGATGCCATTGCAATATATCACGTATCAGAATATGGAAACACTGCTTGGATTCCGTGATGTTATAAAAGGGGCATTTCAAGCCATGCAAACGGAGTTAAACCATGCAACGGGAATTACCGAGGAGGATATTATAGAATCAATGGCACTAAAACATACCGTGCCAAGCGATACACTAACTCATTCTCCGGGAACCGTATCAGACAAGACAGCCAACACTGCAATTGGTTACCGAAAAAGACTTGAAAATGAAAATATCGCATTAATAACCGAACTTACCAAAGAACTAATGTCTTTAAAATTGATAATAGATAAGCTAGAAATAGGCCTAAATTCCTTATCCGAAACACAAAAGAGCATCATTGATGCAAGATACTTCCAAAAGCTAGATTGGTATACTGCACTTGATAAGCTGGCGGCAGACAAGATGTTTTTAAGCAAATACCAAGCGCAAAACTTAAGGCGTGAAGCTATAGAAAAGCTTATGCAAATTACCAGAATAACAGTTGCCCAGTATGAAACAATAATGAGATTAATCAATTGAAAAGAGCAACCTAAAGCATTATAGCAATGCTAAAAATACAAAATTGAAAGGATTGAGTGATATGGAAAAGATGAATAACGGCATTTTATCAAATAAACTTGAATCATTATACCAACTTGCTAAAAATATGGAAAGAGATATTGTTCTAATCGATTGTCATACTGTGCTACATAAAAGAATGGACGCTTTAAATGAGTATCGCACGACAGTTAGCAATTTTACAAGCAAATATGAGGAGATTGCCGAACAGCTAGAATTATATTCTGACACAAGAAAACTACTTGATTTTATTGTGGAGTGGGCAGTTTATGACCCCCATATTATCTTAGGTCTTGCAGAAAAACTCTCTTTGACAACCTCTTGGTCACATATAGTTGATTGTATACCTAAGGTAAGAAGATAATCTCTATTAAAGGATGATGAATATGAAACTTAATCTTGACAAAAACCTCCTGAACCTCAAGGGCGAGCCTATGCAGGACAAACTAAGTGATGTTCTTGCGAATATCCTTGCTATGTCTACTGTCGGTAAGCCTGCAAAGATGATTACATGGGCTGTAAATCTTACAAATGATGGTGAGATTGAGATAAACGATGATGATGCCGAATTTATAAAAAAAGTCATAGAAAGCGACCGATTTACAATTAATCTTGCAAAGGCACAATTGCTTGAGGAAATAGACAACGTATCGGAACATAACGGCACAGATGAGGATTGCCGGTTTAACTCAGATGATTTTCAAAGAGACATACTGAGAAAAGTAAAAGCCTTACCTTAAAGGATGTGATATTTATGAATATACCCAAAAGCATTGTTATAAAAGATGCGGATAATAAAACAGTTGCCTACCTTTCCCCTACTGCCGATGGACTTAAAGATGCTTACATCGATACAAGGCTTAACGGCGAATCTAAACTTGAGTTTTTACTTCCGGCCACATCGGAAAAAATATCAGAACTTACACCCGAATGTCAAATATGGGTGGGCGGTAGAGTTTACTCTTTGCTCAAAAAAGATGCTATTGACTATGAGCGGACGGATGATAATAAGCAATGGGCTAAGGTTATGGCAGTTGAAAGATGGCACGACCTTGATTACGAATTCCCCGAGCCGTATATTTGTAACGACCCGACAATTAGCAATCCTGCCGACCTTACGGTTATTATCGTCGGTGGCGGGACTGATTTATCGGGTGGTAGATATGATGTAGGGACTGCCGGTCATGCTTTGTATGCTGTTTTGGACGGTTCTGAATGGTCTGTCGGGACGGTAGATGTTCCCGGTATT
>JAAYNX010000142.1 GCA_012520615.1 Clostridiaceae bacterium
AATGCGCAAATGATCAGGCCATCCCGGAAGAAAAATTGCAAAAACCGAATCCGGTGCTGCTCCGCTTCTGTTGACATAAATCTTACCGGTTCCAACCGAATCAGGAATAACAGTCCAGTTATCACTCGAAACTGGAGGAAGCGTAGTGGTCTTAAGGGAATTAGTCTTAGACCAGGTTACTGGAATGTTATCCCACCCTTTTCCATCAGAACGTCTTCCTTCAACGTAAAGAGTGAGGCTCTGATCCGTACGAACTCTGATTGTATCTATATATTTTTTACCATTATCAATAATAAAGATTCGCAGTAAATCATAAGTAATATCGGACAATGCGATCACAATAGAGTCTTTTATGGAGCCATCGCTGGTGGTTGCAATTACCCAGGTCTGACTTACAGAGTCGGAATTTCTGGTGACTATTCCTTCACCCATGTAGATTCTGTTTGTGGGTTCGGCTTTAACCACCGATGTGTCTCTGCTATACCACTTTGGAACCTGTACTGCCTCTATCTTATTACCATGCCGGTCTCTCAAAATTGCATACAGATTTACAGTGGTATCATTGCTGGCCATTTCGTACCTGGTCTGATCGACTCCGCATGTGGCTGTGTCTAATTGGATAGTGATATGATCTGGACGTCCGGGAAGAACCGAAATACGCACAGTATCAGCAAGTGTATTGCCGCTATAAGTAAAAGAAGCTATCAGATCCGCAACATTATAGGCTTGAGTGGGAGTAAAACTGTTTTGATTACCATTTGTCCTTGCAAATGTTCCTGTAGGTGATTTTCCACAAGGTCCTAAACTCTCTTCCCGTACTCTCCAGGATATAGCAACCGAAGAATTATCATACTGTTTTAGCCAGTTTCCACCCCTGTCAAATATTTTGGCATATAGAGGAAATGAAATTCCCGCAGAATCATTATAATAGTAAGGTATTGAATTATATGGTGAACCGGTCGCACTAGGGAACAAAACCAGAGAATAAGGTGCACCCGCTCCCACCACCACTTTTATCTGTGCAGAAAGCGTACTGTTTACCATGACCACTTTGATAGCTCCTCTTCCTGTATCCCGCGGGCTGAAATCCCATGATTGCCCTGGCCGAGGAGGGGAATTTATGGAAGAAAAGGGAGCATTCAATTCCCAGTTGCCATTTACAACATCCCAACCTAAGCCATCTGCCCGCCTGCCTTGAACAATCAGTGTAGTGGTAGAATCAATAGTAGTGTATAGACTATCTACTCTATAGTCATTCGAGGCAATTCTTCTTACTATTCGCAAGGAGTCGTATGCTACTGTTATTTTAACCTTGACTAAATCGTGATTTATTCCTATATACTCCTTACTGTCAGCACGAACTTCTCCTTCTGACCCTGATGCAGCAGAAGGCTTTTTATATACATAACCCTGTCCCTGAGCTCTGGTACCATCTACGACAGAATCAATGGCAGCATCATCAGTTATCGACCAGGCAGTATTCTTGGATGGTTTAATAAAATTTCCCATACTGTCACGTACAATGGCATAAATAGTACCCCTGGTCATGGTAGGACCGATAGACAGTTCACGCAATTCATTTTTACTTTGCAATATATCCAGAGGCGAAGAAAATGAATCAGGCACCGACGGTTCAATGACAATACTATAAGGATAACAAGCTGATACCCAGATTGAATCAATATCCATTATAGTATCTTGTACTACCCCTACTATTTTTTCCCATACCCAGGCTTTCTTTGGTTTAAACCAGATAGAATCACCTACAGGACGGCTCAAGTCTGTATTTTTATTGTAATGAGGTAAACTGTCATTGAGCAGATACCAATTAGTTTTTTTACTACTATCTTTCATTACTTCACCGTTTTCATCTTTTACCACAGCATAAACCAAAACGGAATCCCCTGCACAGACATCTCTACTAGTCACAACCAACTCAATCGTAGAAGGTTTTGCACTTATAATATTGGTAGTGATTCGTATACGTGATTTCGTAGTGTGACGTTCGGCATAAAAAAAGTCCAGTGAATAATCCCTATCATTTTCCAGCCCCGCAATATCATCAAGATTAAATGAACCAGATCTGGCCTCGTGGATACCACCGAGATCCATTCTGAGTCGCCCATCAATGAACGCCCATACATCGTCATCACCGGTGAATCGAAACGTCAGACCGGGTGTCTTGGTGAATCTCCAGTGGAGTTTCATGGTAAATGAATAATTATGGCTTCTTCCCTCTCTGCCGAAGCCGCGGTTATCCAGTGGAAAAAAAGCATCGTTTATATATTCATAAACTCCATCACCTTTGTGCTTGAAGAGAAGTGAATCTTCTATTACTTTATTTATAAAGGATGTATCGTGGTCTACTGTTTGGATGCCGTCGTATCTTACAACAGCAGTATGCTCTCCTCC
>JAAYNX010000124.1 GCA_012520615.1 Clostridiaceae bacterium
ACCTTTTTTCAGGTTCATTTATTCCCACAAGGGTAAGAAGCTCTACAGCACGGTCTTGAGCTTCTTTTTTGTTTTTATCGGTATGAAGCATTATGACTTCCCGAATCTGGTTTCCAATTGTAAAAACAGGATTCAGGCTTGTCATAGGGTCCTGAAAGATAATGCTCACCTCGTTGCCGCGGATTTCTTGCATTTCCTTCTCAGTCATTTCATGGATTTTATGGCCGTTAAACTCTATCGTCCCGCCGACCAGTTTTCCTGCGCGGTCAGTAAGACCCATAATTGAATAAGCAGTAACGCTTTTTCCACTACCGCTTTCTCCAACTATACCTAAAACATCACCATCATTCATTTGTATTGAAACATTATTGAGCGCCTTTACTTCACCGGCTGGGGTAAAGAATGACAGGCGCTCATTTTGAATATTTAATAATAATTCACTCATATAGAACCTCAATTCTTCAGTTTCGGGTCAAACGCATCCCGAAGTCCGTCTCCCAATAAGTTAAAGGATAATATAATCAAACTTATCATAATCGCTGGGGCTAATAGCCTGTAAGGATAGGATTGTATTCCTCCTATTGCATCAGCCGCCATTGAGCCAAGGCTTGGCATGGGAGCTGCCACGCCAATACCAATAAAGCTTAAAAAGCTTTCTGTAAAGATTGCGGATGGAATCTGCAAAGTGGTAGTTACAATAAGCGCACCCATACTGTTAACTAACAAGTGCTTTCTTATAATTCGACCATGGCCGGCACCTAAAGCCCTTGCGGCCGTAACGTATTCCTGCTCCTTTAACATTAGAATCTGGCTTCGCACAATTCTTGCCATCCCAACCCAATATAAAAGGGAGAACACAATAAATATACAAATCAATCCAACACCGATTGTATTTATCCAGTCAAAACCCGGCACATTGTTGGCTAAGTCCTCAAGAGGATATTTGAGTGTTACCATAAGTAAAATGATAATGAGAATATCCGGAACAGTGTATATAACATCTACAATACGCATCATAATCATATCAACTTTTCCACCGAAATATCCTGCGATGGAGCCATAAGTCGAACCGATTATAAAAACCAATACACTTGCAACAAGACCGACCAAAAGCGAAATTCTGCTTCCATACATAAGGCGGATCATTGTATCCCTGCCTAAGCTATCAGTGCCCAATATATGGGGAAACACATTCGTCCCCGATTCCTTTAGATCCAGTTCCTTTTGTGAATACTGCATGGGTGCAAGATTTTCGCTGCCTCTAATTTGTTGCTCATATGAATATGGATAAAAACCCGGCATAACAAAAGCAAAGATTAATACAATGATTACAATGGAAAAACTAACCATAGCTATTTTATTTTTTTTGAATCGACGTACTCCGTCACGAAAGAAACTTACGCTTTCACGCATTATAACAAGGCTCTGTTTTTCTTCCTTACCAGCAGGAAGGAAATCAGACACATCTAACTGTAAGCTTAGTTTATTATTTTTTACTTGCTTCATATTCTACCTTCCTTCCTACTTTAATTGAATTCTTGGGTCAATGATTTTATAAGCTATATCAACCAAAAGGTTCATTACAATAATTAGGGCAGCAAGAAAAATGGTGGTTCCCATAATCATGGTATAGTCTCTATTAATAATTGAACTTATAAACTCACTGCCAAGGCCCGG
>JAAYNX010000253.1 GCA_012520615.1 Clostridiaceae bacterium
ATCCAAGAGGCATAATAAAGAGAAATGATCTTATAGGCTTTAATTGGACTACAAGACCTGTGATTTTAATAGAGATGGGATTTATGTCAAATCCTGAAGAGGATAAGCTATTAAATGATTCTGCTTACCAGGATAAAATTGTTCAAGGTATCGTTAATGGGCTTAACAACTATTTTGATTCAATTAACACAGATGAGTATATAAAAAGTGCTATAAATGCAAAAGCTATGGAAACTGTTAGTGCTTTAAAAGATAAGTACTTAGAAAAACTGTCGGAACTCGTGCATCCTGAAAAAGGGGTACGTTTTAGCCCATATGGGTATGTTGATGTTGAAAATGATTTAGTATTCTCAGCACCCGAAGTAAAGGGCCTAGATGCCGATTCTACAATCCGCATTTGGGGGAGTTATGACGGAACAGGTGACCCAATAGAACTTACTTTTGAAGACTATTACAAAAAGTTCATATACGATGTAGACTTCGCTAATGCCGATCAGATAGGATACAATAAAATTTTGGGACAGGGGAATACACTTATTAATAGTTCCGAGATTTATAAAGATGCTATTATTATAGAATATCACTTTTCTGGTTTTGATCCCCAATATGAGGGAATGGATTGGAGAAGTTTAAGACTGGCTTTTGAGAAGGTTAACGATATATGGTATCTAGTGGGCATTATTCATGATCAATGGACAATTTAAACTTCCTCTAAACTTGCTCGGAAGTAAAATTATTGTGACAAGAACATGGGTAATCAACTCAAAATAGAAAAATGAACCCCACCGAATTATTCGATGGGGTTTTTACTGGAGAGCAATTGACCTGATGAAGTCGTTGTGTTATTGTGATAAAGATAAATTAGAATTAACACCGTGTTAATAATGTTTATAGGAGCTTAAAATGACAGAAGTTGGATTTGACAACGATAAATACATTGAGATGCAATCCCAAAAAATTCTAGAAAGAATAGCCTATTTTGGGGGTAAATTGTATCTCGAGTTTGGCGGAAAGCTTTTTGATGATTATCACGCCTCAAGAGTTCTTCCGGGATTCAAGCCCGATAGTAAAGTAAAGATGCTGATGCAGCTTAAGGATCAAGCGGAGATAGTAATCACAATAAGTGCTGATGATATAGAAAAGAGTAAACGCAGAGGGGATTTAGGCATAACCTATGACCTTGATGTATTACGATTAATAGATGCCTTTCGTGAAATAGGCTTATATGTGGGAAGTGTTGTTATAACCCAGTATCGTGCACAACATACGGCTGACATATTCAAAAAAAGGCTATTGAGTTTAGGGATGAAAGTCTATGTACATTATCCCATTCCTGACTATCCATCAAATATTTCACTAATAGTAAGCGCTGATGGATGCGGTAAAAACGAGTATATAGAAACAACACGATCCCTTGTTATTATTACAGCTCCCGGCCCCGGAAGCGGGAAAATGGCGGTTTGTCTTTCCCAGTTATATCACGATAATCAGCAGGGAATACAAGCAGGATACGCAAAATTCGAGACTTTTCCTATATGGAATCTACCGCTGAAGCATCCGGTTAATGTTGCCTATGAAGCTGCTACAACAGATTTAAATGACGTTAATATGATAGATCCATTTCATCTTGAGGCATATGGAGTTACTTCGGTAAACTACAACAGGGATATAGAGATATTCCCGGTTTTAAGTGCTATTTTTGAGAAAATTGAAGGCAAGTCTCCTTATAAAAGCCCCACAGATATGGGAGTAAACATGGCGGGTTACTGTATAACCGATGACGACGTTGTTTGCAATGCTTCTAAACAAGAAGTTATCCGAAGATATTACAGTACCTATTGCGCACAAAGGCAAGGGCTTGCAGAAAAGGCCGAAGTCTATAGGCTGGAGCTATTAATGAAACAACTTGGCGTATCTAGTAAGGATCGCCCTGTAGTTGACGCGGCTTTAGAACGAGCTGAATCTACCGGCGCACCTGCTGTAGCTCTTCAACTTAATGATGGCCGAATAGTGACTGGTAAAACAACCCCTTTGCTTGGTGCTTCAGCCGCACTTTTGCTAAACTCGCTTAAAGAGCTGGGTGGTATACATCATGATATACACCTGATTTCACCTATTATTATTGAGCCTATTCAAGTTTTGAAAGTTAAACATATGGGGAATCGAAACCCACGCCTTCATACTGATGAAATATTGATAGCCCTTTCCATATGCGCTGCCACCAATCCAACTGCTGCGCTTGCAATGGAACAACTTCCGAAGCTTCGGGGCTGTGAAGCTCATTCAACTGTGATACTATCGCGAGTTGATGAAAATATATTCCATAAGTTAGGCGTGAACATTACATGCGAGCCCCAGTATCAGTCTAAAAAGCTTTATCATAAATAGAATATGCTCCAAAATATTTGGGCGCTGATGGTTACTGTTTAGAGGATTGACCCTAGCTTTTGTGCATGGTGTTATGCTACAATCTATCATTGTGCACTAATGAGTGCTAAACATATTTTTGGAGGAAGAATTTGATTACAGTAGATAATCTCAGTCTGAATTTTACTGGAACAAACTTATTTTCAAATGTAAATTTGAAATTCACACCGGGTAATTGTTATGGAATAATAGGTGCCAACGGCTCCGGGAAATCCACTTTTCTTAAAATATTGTCAGGTGAAATAGAGCCTTCTACCGGGGGCGTCTATATACCTGAAAACATACGATTATCTGTTTTAAAACAGGATCAATTTGCATATGACCAGTTTACCGTACTTGATACCATAATAATGGGAAATATGCGGCTGTATCAAATTTCGCAGGAGAAAGATGCTCTTTATGCTAAGGAGGATTTTTCCGACGAAGATGGTATCAGAGCTTCTGAACTGGAAGCGGAATTTGCTGAGCTAAACGGATGGGAGTCTGAGACAGAGGCCTCAAAGCTTATTCAGGGCTTGGGCCTTGATAATGATATTCTCTATAATCAAATGGCCAGTCTGGATGGTAATTCAAAAGTAAAGGTTCTATTGGCGCAAGCGCTGTTTGGGCACCCTGATATTATTCTTTTAGACGAACCCACAAACAATTTAGATATCGAGTCTAAAGACTGGCTAGAGAACTTTCTGCTAGAATATACCGGTACTGTTATTGTGGTTTCTCATGACAGGCATTTTTTAAACACGGTTTGTACCCATATAGTTGATATAGATTATGGCAAGATAAAAATATTTGTCGGTAACTACGATTTCTGGTATGAGTCAAGCCAGTTGATACAACGGATGATTAAGGAACAAAACAAGAAAAATGAAGATAAGGCAAAAGAATTGCAAGCCTTTATTGCACGTTTTTCCGCCAATAAGTCAAAGTCGAAACAGGCCACCTCTAGAAGGAAACTCTTAGATAAACTTTCCATTGAAGATTTGCCGGCTTCGTCAAGAAAATACCCATATGTCGGTTTTCAGATGGACAGAGAACCGGGCAAAGAGATACTGACTGTTGAAGGATTAAGCAAGACCATAGACGGAGTAAAGGTGCTTAACAATGTTTCGTTCAAGGTAAATCGTGGTGATAAAATCGCCTTTGTAGGTGAAAATGAGATTGCTAACACAACCTTTTTTAAAATCCTGATGGAAGAAATCGAACCTGATGAAGGCACCTTTAAATGGGGTGTCAGCACCACACAATCATATTTTCCCAAGGATAATTCCGAGTTCTTTAATGATTGCAACACATCTATTATTGAATGGATTATGCAATATTCAAAGGACAAAACAGATACTTATCTAAGGGGATTCTTAGGGAGGATGCTTTTTTCTGGTGATGATGTGTTTAAGCCTGTAAATGTGCTCTCAGGAGGGGAGAAGGTTCGCTGCATGTTATCCAGAATGATGATGTTTGGGGCAAATGTCTTAGTCCTTGACCAACCGACTAATCATCTGGACCTTGAATCTATTACTGCCGTTAACAACGGATTGATTGATTTTAAAAGTGTTGTTCTTTTTTCAACCCATGACCATGAATTTATACAGACTGTAGCTAACAGAATTATAGAATTTACCGACAAAGGTATGTACGACAAAATGTCTACCTATGACGAATATATTGAGGCGAGAAAAACTTTGAGATTAATAACCGGCTAGGAGGGATTATCATAAAAAAATACGATACTGTTATATTTGATTTAGACGGAACATTGATAAATAGTCTTGAGGACTTAAAGGACAGCGTGAATTATTCGCTGGATATACATGGTTTTCCACAGAAAAGTACTGAAGAAATAAGAAATTTTGTCGGTAACGGTGTTGGACGTTTAATTGAACTTTCAGTTCCTGATGGAATTAATAACCCTTTGTATGAAGAATGTCTGGAAAAATTTAGAATCCATTATTCAAAAAATATGCAAAACAAGACCGCACCGTATGAGGGGATTAATGAGTTGTTAGAAGAACTGAAAGAAGAAGGATTTAAATTAGCGGTGGTGTCCAATAAATTTGATACCGCTGCTAAAGCTTTGGTAAAAGATTATTTTAGTGATTTTATTAAAATAGCGATCGGAGAGTCGGATACCGTCTCCAGAAAACCAGCACCGGATAGTGTTTTAAAAGCTCTTGACGAATTGGGGGCTGATTCTGATAAGGCTGTTTATGTAGGTGATTCAGAAGTTGATGTAAAAACCGCAAAGAATTCAAAGCTGAAGTGTGTAGGAGTAACTTGGGGCTTCAGGGATAGAGAGGTTTTAGAAAAAGAAGGGGCAGATTATATTATCACTGAGCCCATGGAATTAATGAAAATAATTGCACCAAAGTAGGGAGATTGTCATTTACATACGTTGTTGAATAAACTTATTGCAAATTGGTAAATCTCAATATCAATTCGAATATGTAAACAACAAAACACGACGATATTGCAACGGTTAACAGGCTTTTTTCTTTAAAGGCAAGAAATATTGCAACAAGTGTTCCTGCAAGTGCAGAATACAATGAAGATGTTGCTGTAAAAATTGCCGGAAAGGTCATTGAACCAAGAACAGCAAAGGGAACATAGTATAGAAAGGACTTTATAAAGGTGCTTTCTATTTTTTTCTTAAATATTACCATGGGAAGCATTCGAATCAAATATGTTACTCCGGCCATAATCAAAATATATACAAATATCATTTTGCCACTTCCTTTACAGGGTAGAGTACTGCCCCTAATCCAGAGGCAACAATAGTGCATATTATTATTGCAAAGCCTTCTGATAATTTGTTTAGAAACGGTGCATAGTGAAGAAGAAAACTAATGACCACCGAGAAAATGATAACCAATAGCACGGGGCGGGATTTCTTTGCAGGTGGAATAATTATAGCTAAGAACATTCCATATATTGCAATATTCATCGCTGAAGAAATCGAATCAGGTAAGATTGAACCTGCAGCGGCTCCAAGCAATGTGCCTGTGGCCCAACCTAAATAAGGAATAGTAATCAGGCCATACATGTAATTTGTGCCTATTTCATGCTCTTTTCCGCTTGCTACGGCAAAGATTTCGTCTGTAATACCAAATGAAAGAATTAGGCGATGTATTATATTAAAGGATTTATCAGTTTTCTGTGTGAGAGATAGGGACATTAAAGCATAACGCATGTTTATGACCAATTGAGCGAGGGCCATTTCAATGTATGGAGCACCGGCATTTATAAGACCTATGCCGGCAAATTGGCCAGCCGAGGTTAAATTAGTCATGGATATTAATACTGCAATCCAGATGGGGATTCCCGAATTTATTGCCATTATTCCAAAGGTAAAAGAAACTGAGAGATAGCCTAATCCTATGGGAATACCATCCTTAATCCCTGAAGAAAAACTATTTGATAATTTAGTATTCTTCATCCGATTATGACACCTCTTTCTATTACAAAAAAGCTCCACCGATTAATCGATGGAGCAAATTCTCTGGTGCGGCCGACCGGACTTGAACCGGTATGCTCTCGCATACGCCCCTCAAACGTACGTGTCTGCCAATTCCACCACGGCCGCATATGTGGATAGAAGAACAGCAAGATTTATTATACATACCGAATCTGGCTCTGTCAATACAAAAACGACAAAAAGATTATGTCAATCTTACCTTCCTCATTTGAAAAAGAAAATTCCACTCCATGATTTTTCCTTGTGTTTTTCTTCTGTGTACGCTAAAATGCTAAGAAGCTGAGAAGATATATTACTCACAGCAGAACTCCAAGTTCATCAATTCGCAATGAGTTGATAGCATACATTTAATAAGATTCGACTTTCAAAAATATTACATGCTCAATAGACGGCACAAGATTCATTTTGCAAACAAGCAGCGAGGGAACATTTAAGGCTTCATTTTTTACGCATTTTTAACAAACAGAATTTCTTTAAACTATAATCAAAGGAGACTTACTAATGAAAAAGCGTACGTACATTTTTGTTGCTATAGCCGCTATTGTTCTCATCACTGGGGCAGTTGGCGTTGCCGTATTATTTATGGGAGGGAGTACAGAACAACAGGTGGAACATAGCACAGAACAACCGGCGAAACTGTCTTTTCCTGAACCTGAGTTAATCGACATAGGTGAGAAGTACCTTCATGAATCTAATTACGAGCAGGCGATAGAACAATTCATAAAAGTAATTGAACAAGAACCGATGAATTTACGCGCATATCTCGGTGGTACGGATGCATACTTACATCTTGGTAAGAAACAAAATGCTGTCGATTGGCTTAATAGTGGAATTGATGCTACCGGCAACAAGAATCTTCAATTGGTTTTAGCCGGTGTTGAAAAATCTGAAATCGAAGGATACATCGTACTCGCTGAAGCCTTTAAAACAGAAAGTTGGCATGACAAAGCAGTAGAATTATTGCGACGTGTTTACGATGAGACAGAGAATGAAATTATCGGACGAAAACTCGAAATCCTTGAGGCATGCGAAATTAAGTTCCGGGATGATTATGTAATCCAATGGAAAGATGCCGCCTTTGAAAGTCTTATCCGTCAGTATCTTGGAAAAGAAATCGGGGATATTCATTATGATGATGTAAAACTGATTGAAAGAATTGAAATATATGGACAGTTAATTGCAAAACAAGACGAAGTTCTGCTACCCGCGAGGAGGGAGGATGACTTCAGAATTAACGATGGACGTGAGGGAAAAAAAGATGGAAAGATTAAAAGTCTTGTAGATTTAGAACATTTCACGAGCTTGAAACAATTATCAATAGAATATCAAGAAAGCTTGGACATATCAGCTCTAGCAGACACAGAAAATATTGATTGTCTTAAGAGGCTAACAAATCTTTCAATAAGCGCAAACAATATTGAGGATATGTCTGTTGTATCTAAGCTGATAGCATTAGAGACATTGTCGCTTTGTTATAACAAAATTGTAGACATTTCACCAATCTCAATGTTGATAGAATTACAGAGCATAGATCTTGCAAAAAATGAACAGCTTTCGTCCATTGAACCATTGAGAGGTTTAAGAAAATTAAAATCTGTTGCCGTCACTGATGTCAGAGGCTTCGATTTAAATGTATTGGTCGGTATGCCAGAGCTTCGTAGCATGAACTTGGTTAACATAGAGAATATTGACTATAATATATTACAGAAGTTTAATCTGGAATTTCTTGAAATCACTTGTGATGATGATACTTTCCAAATAGTAAAGCAAATGGAAACGCTAACGTTTTTACGGCTTCATGGTAATGGCAATTTTATTAGAATAAAAGAGGGCACTCCAGCAGTTGGATTGACAGATATTTCAGGTATTGAGCAACTTAGCAACCTTACACGGTTAGAATTGTTAGCGCCTAACTGTCATGATATTTCCCCGCTCGCATCACTTAATATTGTGCAACTTGAGCTCGATTTGCCGGATGATTGCGACCTTACACCTTTGACTCAGATTTCGAGTCTAAAAAAAGTAGTCGTTAGAGAGGCCGGCTCTAAATCAAGCGAAGAGGACAGCTTGATTAATAGAATTCGCGCATTGTTACCCCATGTAGAAGTGACGAATGATTGGCATTAAGCAGAAATGAGAAAGGAAAAATATGAAAAGATATATTTTATTAATGTTGATAGTCATTGCATCCTGTCTTAGCGGATGCGATCGTATTACTATAGATGAAGAAAACGAGAGTATTGGTATCATTGGTAGTGCGGACGGTCCTACGGTGATATATTTAGGCACACCTAAGTCTGCTCACTCAAAACCGGAGATTGTGGTTGAGCGAATCACGTGTTCGTCAGACAAAGATGGAGATGGGCTTAATGATTCAGATGATATTCTTGAAGGTGCCCGAAAGGATATGGAAAACAAGCCCAGATATAGCGACGGTTATTATGATGGTGGCTATCCCCCTGATGATATCGGTGTGTGTACTGATGTGATTTGGCGTGCCTTCAAAAATGCCGGTTATATGCTTAAGGATATGGTTGATGAGGATATTAAAAACAATCTTGAACTATATACACGTGTAGACGGAAAACCTGATCCCAACATCGATTTTCGGCGGGTCAAAAATTTGTGCGTATTTTTTGACCGTTATGCTACAAGGCTTACTACCGAAATAATACCCGGTGATATTGATAACCTAAAGGAATGGCAAGCAGGCGATATCGTGGTTTTTGATGATCCAATGGAGCATATTGCAATATTGTCTGATATACGAAATGAGGATGGGATTCCCCTTATGATACATAATTCCGGACCCCACACTCAGGAAAATGATATGTTGCTCTTTTGGAATGAGAACTTATCACCTATCACTGCCCACTACCGTTTTCCGCCTTGTGATGAGATATCAGA
Organism: Clostridiaceae bacterium; assembly: GCA_012520615.1. Lineage (GTDB taxonomy): Bacteria > Bacillota > Clostridia > DSM-8532 > DSM-8532 > DTU059. The sequence continues at coordinate 8,804 of JAAYNX010000253.1, forward strand.
ATAAACTTGCAATATAGCCGGGATTATTATACGGTAAGTAAATAGGCAATAGACAATGGCAAAGATTTTAGAAAATGGTGGAGGATATATGGAAATAAATCCGATTGATGAGGGGGTACCCTCTCAAGAAGAAATTGAGAAGGAAGAAATAAATAGTCAGAAAGCCCCTGAAATTAGGGTTAGGGCGAAGCCCCCTCTGCTTACATATGCATTGATTGCAATTAATATTTTAGTATGGATTGTTTTATATATCATCTCGTTTATTTCAGGTGATTCTTATAATAACCTGTTAGTAACCTATGGTGCAAAAATTAATGTGCTGATTCTTCAAGGAGAGTTTTGGCGGTTTTTAACACCAATACTTTTACATTCAGGGATAATGCATCTAGTTGCAAACAGTTATTCTCTTTATTATTTAGGCGCTCAGACAGAAATGTTGTATGGGCACAAAAGGTTTGCGGTTATTTATCTGTTTTCAGGTTTCATGGGTAGTATAGCAAGTTTTGCTTTTTCAACCAGTACCTCAGTCGGAGCGTCCGGCGCCATATTTGGTCTGATGGGAGCATTGCTGTATTTCATATTCAGAAAACCAATATTACTGCAAAGTTCGATAGGAACTAATCTTATTGTGGTTACTGTTCTTAATCTTGTATTAGGGTTTACAAAAGATGGGATTGATTACCATGCCCATATCGGTGGTCTTATCGGTGGATTTTTGATTGCGGGCACCTTCTACATAGCTGAAGGGAAAGCTTGGCAAAGATGGCTTTCGGGGATTAGGGCATTTGCTCTTGCTGTTTGTATAGCTGTAGGAGGTCTGTTATATGGGTTTAATTGTGCCATGAATCGTGTTTTTCCCATGCTGGAGGATTTAAAAGCCTACAGTGATGCGGGAAAATGGGCAGAGGCCGAAAAAACAGCAGAAGATATACTTGCACAGGGCTATTCCGATGCGGGAATAAGAGCTGAAACACTGTGGGGACTGGCAGTATCTGAAGCCATGCAAGGAAAGTGGGAAGAAGGCGTGGAACACGCCTCACAACTCATTGATGTAGAGCCTGAATCCGGACACTATTTATTGGGAGTTTTATATTTTTACAAAGAAGAGTATAAATTGGCAAGGCAAGAACTGCTGTTGTCAAAAAAAGCAGGCAACAGTTATGAGAAAATGATAGATAGCCTTATTGCAGAGATTGATGGGAAGTAAAATCAATTCCTGTTTTCATTATGGATGCAATGGTCAATGGCTATGGTAAGAGCACAAAATAGGGGAACGTCGTTTTCGTTATTTATAATTAATTCATAGCTGTCACCCCATGACAGCCATACTTTATGAAGCTCTCCCACAGCAATATCATTGCGCAGAATGGTGAAATCCATCCCGAAAAGATTACCCACGAAGGTGTAATCCCCATATTCGCTTTGAATATTGAGCTTTGGAGTAAAAAACGAAAACTCCTTTTTTATTATTGCGCTTAATGTGTTTCCGCTATAAATATGGTATTCCGGAAGAAACCTGAATAACTTTTGCTCAATGAAGAATACTTCTGTTCCGACAGCATCATATAAATGAATCTTGGCGCCAAATGTGAAAATCTCACCCTGAACAGTGAAAACAGGCTGCCCGTTCTCATTATAAATATTGTATTTATCGCCGATTGAGAATACCTTCTGTTTTATATAAAGTTTAGTCATTACTACTACTCCTTGACAAATAATATACTATATAAAAGCTAAAAAATTCGATTATTTATTTATGGTATACTTAATAATAATACTAACTTATGTATAATTATTATGCAATATAAATCAAATAAGGTAAGGGTTTGCTATGAGTGAAGATAGAATTTTCAGAACTGCTCCTGAAGAAAAGTATTATGATAACAAAAGTAGAGCATCTATATTTTTTCGAGTTCTTATTCAAAAGTTTTGGAAGCTGATAGAATTCAATTTAATCTATTTAGTTATTAGTATTCCGGCTATAATTGTTTCTTGCTTTATAGGCATTTACATAACTAATTCTTTATTACCTGCAGTTGAAGCCGATTTTTTCGCTTTCTTGTTTGTTTACGGTTTTCCACCTATGGTGCTATTGATGGCAATTCCTGTTATTGCTTTTGGACCTGCACAAGCTGGGATGGCTTATATTTTACGTTGCTTTTCATATGAAAGACCTACTTTTTATTGGTCCGATTTTAAGGACAAAATGAAGGAGAATTTTAAGCAAAGCCTTGTAGTTAGTCTAATCAATCTGGCTGCATTCATATTCCTCTTATTTGATTTCTATCTGTATGGTCAGATAAGTCAAAACACCGATAATTTATTGTTTTATGTTGCCAATATCTTTTTATTCATGATTCTTATACTGTTTATTATGATGGCAATGTACATTTATCCCATGATGGTTTCCTACGAACTAAAGACCAAATATTTATATAAAAACGCATTTCTATTTAGCATAGGAAGATTTCTGCCTAATCTGGTAGTGCTTTTTATATGTTTTTTGCTGATTTTAGCACCTGTGCTTATAGTGGTGTACGTCGGCAATGCTATGGTTCTGGCTATAATATATCTCTACTATATGGTTCTTGGCTTTTCTTTGCCGGGTTTGGTGAGTAGTTTCTTTATAAATCCTGTTATTGATAAATATTTAAAACCTGCTCCGGCGCAGGCAAACAGCGAATAGAGTTGGGGCTTAGAGACGTTCAAAGTAAGATCCGTGCAGTCTACTCTGTTAACTTCCACTTGGTGATGAAAGGTTTGCCATAATACAAAATGAGCCAAAGTATATTTACCTTCGGCTCATTTGTCAACAATTCCGTTCCCCTGACAATCGCTATGCAAATATGTCTTGCATTTTATAGTAACCGGGTGCCTTGTCATATAAGAAGGCTGCTGCTTTTAAAGCACCTTCCGCAAAGAGGTCTTTTGATACGGCTGTGTGCTTAATTTCTATCATTTCGTCATTACCGGCAAATATTATAGTATGCTCACCAGTTATTGTACCGCCCCTTACCGAATGAATACCTATTTCATCCCGGGTTCTTTTTTGCATTGAAGAATGACGATCATAAACGTATTTCATCTCATTTCCAGGAAGTGCTGCATTAACCGCGTCGGCAATAGCAAGAGCAGTGCCGCTGGGAGCATCGATTTTTTGATTATGATGTTTTTCTATAATTTCAATGTCAAATGGCCCATGAAGCATTTTTGTAGCACGCTTAACCAAATCCAACATAAGATTTATTCCTAACGACATATTAGCTGAAAGCAAAACCGGTATGGAGTTGGAGGCGCTGGCAATAAAATCCTTCTGTGCTTCGCTATGGCCTGTTGTAGCTATAACAATCGGCAGTGACTTTTCCATTGCATAACTTAAAATGCCGTTCAAAGCATTAGGGTGTGAAAAGTCTATGATGATATCCACATTTTCTTTTACCTGATTTGGCTCTGTATAAACAGGGTAACTGTTCTCTGCCTTTAATGTAGCATCTACACCTGCCACAATTGTCATGTTGTTATCAAACATACATGACCGTGTTACTGCCTGACCCATTTTTCCGTTGCATCCATTTAAAAGTATACGAATCATTAAAAAACCTCCGATATCGAAGTAAGTAAGTAACTATATTAATCCATATTCACTAAGAGCCTTTTTTACCTGAGCCAGGCCGGATTCTGAAATATCAACTAACGGCATACGGCAATGGCCTACATTAAATCCCATTAAATTCATAGCTGCCTTAACAGGTATGGGATTGGTTTCACAAAACATAGCTTTTTCAACGGGTACAGATTTAATCTGCAACTTACGGCTTGTTTCTAAATCTCCCTCTAGGAAGGATTTAACCATATTATGTGTATCCTTTGGTATTATATTTGCAAGAACCGAAATCACACCTTTTCCGCCAAGGGAGAGCAAAGGAACTACATTGCCATCTTCTCCGGAATATAAATCTAATTTATCTCCACATAGATAGAAAATCTCAGATGCCTGAAGCAGATTGCATTCCTTGACTGCAACAATATTATCAATATCTGCTAATCGTTTTAAAGTTGCTGGATTTATATTAAGATTGGTTCTGGAAGGTACATTATAAATCACAATCGGGATATTGACGCTTTGGGCAATAACCTTAAAATGCTGATAAAGCCCTTCTTGTGTTGTTTTATTGTAATATGGAGTAACAGATAGAATTGAATCTGCTCCTACGCTCTCACAATATTTTGATAGCTCGATAGCATGCTTTGTATCGTTGCTTCCGGCTCCTGCCATAACATGTACTCGCTTATTTATCTTTTCAACGGCAAAGCGAATAACTTCCTTATGTTCCGCATCTGGCATAGTACTAGCCTCGCCTGTGGTTCCACAGACTAATATAGCATCAGTACCTTCCTTTATATGCCACTCGATAAGTTCTTCAAATTTTTTGTAATCTACACCGCTTTCATTGAAGGGGGTTACTAAGGCAACACAAGAACCTGTAAACAATGTTTTCTTCATAATGAGTACTCCTCTCAATTAATATTAATCGCTTCTGATAAAACTTATGTCGGAGATAGGCATATAAAAAAGCCGCCTAATATTCCTATCGGCAGCCTGATTACATTAGACCTATGGATTCACAAGTAACCATACCGATAGCTCTCCGCCATAGCGACAGTTGAAAGGCTATTAACCGGTCAACCAGATACCGGGTGAAACGGCACCCGTTACCTTCGGCATTTTTCCCTTTTACTTAAGTTCGTGGGGCCCGTTACCCTTCCTCAAGTGACTTATAAAAAATGCACCTCTATCTATAAATTATATTCTATTTTCCCCGAGTACTCCACACCTTAATAGCGTGAAATTATCGTAAATAATATCATGTATTACTTACATTGTCAAAGGGTAAATTAATATGATATAGTAAACTTGCATATTATATAATGTAAAATATGGCGGAGGTAATTTTGTGGCGCCCAGAAAAGTACAAAAGAGGCCGGTTTCCGGTGCAAAAAAAGTCCAAAAGAGAAAAGTTAACAAGACCAATGCTTCTAATCAGCTAAAATCGGAAGTAAGAGGATTAGTAATATTCGCAATTGGCATATTGATGGCTTTAAGTGTTTACTTTGATAATATGGTAGGTCCCTTGGGTGAAATCTTCGGCAGATTTGTAGGGGGCATATTCGGTCTGTTAGGATACGTCCTCCCTATAATAGCCATGGTTCACGGGCTGATAAAAATATTTAAACCAAGGCTTCTCTACCAAGACAAACGCTTCTCCTTAATATTAATACTCCTTATATTACTTTCAGCTATGCTTCAGGCTGGGCTATATGATTCGATAAAATATGAGAATATGGCTTTATCTAGATATATAAGCACCTTCTATAAAGAAGGCGTGAGCGCTATTGGTAAAGGAAGCGAGTTTTTACCAAGCGGCGGTGTAATTGGCGGAATCATAGGAGTTCCATTGCTCTTTGTTTTTAAAAAGTGGGGGACAATGATAATCCTGACAACCCTAGCCATTATTGTTGCAATGTTTATAACGAGGCTCTCTTTAGCCGATGCGGCGAGAAGTGTAGCCAGAGGTACGAGAGACGCAATAAACGGAATGGTGGGTGCTGCTCGCAAAAAACAAGAGGATAGAGAATTTAGGAAGATCATGGAGGAAAACGAGTACATAGAGGCAAGTGCAACCAATAAAACAGTACCGACAAAGAAAAATCGTGCAAGAGTAATCGATTTTCCCATGGATAATACAGATATTCAATCTTCGGAAACATCAGATTATGATATAAGTTATTCTGATTCGGCGCCAGAAATCTATATGGGCGATGAACCGGTAGTACATGATGAACAGTTAAATGTATTTGCGCCTAATGTCAGTGAGACCGACTTAACTAACCAATCAAAACTTGATGATGTGATACAAGATAAAAATAACAACTTGGATTATGAAATAGTAACAAAGAAGAAATTAGCAAAATCTGATGAAGCCAGTGGCACAACTGTGCCAGATGATACTCTTGATAATATCGGGTATTCAACTGAAAACAGAGAAGAGTATATTTATCCTCCTGTTGAGCTTCTCTCTAAGTTTAAAGAGGGAGAGAACAATATGAAAAGGATTAGAACTGCTTCAATCGGAAGTGCTAAAAAACTTGAAAGCACTTTAGAAAGTTTTGGTATTGAAGCAAAAATAATCAATGTATCGGTAGGACCTGCATTTACACGTTATGAGCTTCAACCAGGGCCTGGAGTAAAGGTAAGCCGTATTGTAAATTTAACAGATGATATAGCTTTAAACCTTGCTGCAACAGGTGTCAGAATAGAAGCGCCGATTCCCGGTAAGGCAGCGATAGGTATTGAAGTACCTAATCGTGAAGTTGCTCCCATCAGCTTAAGAAGCGTATTAGAATCTACAGAGTTTAAAAATAATAAATCAAACCTTTCGGTGGCTTTAGGTAAGGATATTTCAGGAGATAATGTTGTTATTGATTTGGCTAAAATGCCCCATATCCTGATTGCTGGCGCAACAGGCTCGGGAAAGAGTGTTTGTATCAATTCAATTATCATCAGCCTTATATATAAGTCTACTCCAGAGGATGTAAAACTATTGATGGTAGACCCGAAGGTGGTGGAACTGGGTGTATATAATGGAATTCCGCATCTTCTTGTACCTGTTGTAACAGACCCAAATAAAGCAGCCGGTGCATTGCGCTGGGCTGTTTCCGAGATGACTACCCGTTATAAGCTTTTTGCTGACAAAGGCGTAAGAGATTTGCTCGGCTACAATGCATCTATTGATGAAGCGGGTGAGGGTGCAAAATTACCGCAGATAGTAATCATTATAGATGAGTTGGCCGATCTTATGATGGTCGCTCCCCATGATGTGGAAGACTCTATTTGCCGATTGGCACAGATGGCCCGGGCTGCGGGTATGCATCTGGTTATCGCAACCCAAAGACCTTCTGTTAATGTTATAACCGGAGTCATAAAGGCAAATATCCCTTCCCGTATTGCCTTTGCTGTATCTTCCCAAGTGGACTCCCGTACCATAATTGATATGGGCGGAGCGGAGAAACTATTAGGGAAAGGGGATATGCTCTATTATCCTGTTGGTATTCCGAAGCCTATACGTGTCAAGGGTGCCTTTGTTACCGATAAAGAAGTGGAACTGGTTGTTGATTTTGTAAAGAATCAGATCAGAGCCCATTATGATCAGGAAATAATAGAAAATATCAACGATAATGTCAAGAATGAAGATGAGAGTAATACTGATGACCAATCTGATGAACTTTTGAGCCAAGCCATAGAAGCGGTTATTGATTGTGGGCAGGCTTCAGTTTCATTTATTCAGAGGAAATTTAAGGTAGGCTATGCCAGAGCCGGACGTATTATTGATCAAATGGCTGAGCGTAATATTATCAGCGGGTATGAAGGTAGTAAACCCAGACGAATTTTGATATCCCGTGAACGCTGGAACGAAATGAAGATGTCTACCCCGGGAGATGAAGTATGACCTTGTTTGAAAATATTCCTGCTAATTATAATATCTCACTGTCTTTCATTGTACTGCTGATAGCTTGTCTGACAGTTTATATGTCTATACGCTGCTTTCGGCGCCTGAATGGTGTCTCTGTTATAGTATTTGCATTTCAGCTTTGTGCACTTACTATAGGCTTTCTAACTGTAGTAAACCATGTTCTTTCTATACCGCTGTATGAAGTAATAATTATTACCTTTGGTATTATCTTACCTGGCACTTTTTTGATTTCGGACTATATAGGAATGAAGAAGAGAATTAAAAAATCTCTTGCCGATGCGCCTCTTATAGAGAAAATGGAAAGGTTGAGCCATAAAAGCTGGAAATATGATGAATATATTGAAGAGCTGGATGAATGGAAGTCAGAAATCAAACCGAATATTATATCAGAAACTTTGGAACTAGAAGACAAACATATAAAAACCAATGTGAACAAACAGCTGAAATCGGTTCAGAAACTTATTGACAGCGGAGAATTCAAACAAGCACTTGAGACATATACAATTCTTTCTGATCTATTAAGCAATAATCCTTATATTATTTATAATACTGCATGGCTTTGTTATAAAAATGAATTGTATGGTGATGCGATACAAAACTATAAAAAAGCCCTGTATTTATTGGGTGACGAACCGTTAACCAAATTAAAGAAAAACAAGGGAGGGGAGGAAGAAGTACTTCTTTGCCCCATGCTGCATTTTGGTTATGGATTGTGCTTTTATAGAATTAAAAAATACATATTAGCCATTGAACAGTTTGAACTGGTTAAAAAGGATATAGAAGGGCTTAGAGAAGCTGATATTAATATTGCGAAATGCTATATAGCAATTGATGATTTAAGTGAGGCTCAATCACATATTCGTGAGGCTCTGAAATTTAAAGAAGACAATAAGCTTAGATACCTTTTGGCGAGGCTCTGCTTTGAGAATAAAGAAGAGATGGAGTGCAAGTATCAGCTTGAAACTATTGTAGAGAACGATTCCGAATTTACTGAAGCCTGGTCTTTGCTGGGCGAATTATATCGTAAGCGGGGAGATTGGGCAAATGCTTTAGTGGCATACAAAAAACTGACGCAATTAGCCCCGCAGGACTCAGATGCATACTATCATCTTGGCATCGCCCAGCGACATGAAGGAAAAACTGAGGAAGCCATATCAAACTTTAGGTTTGCCACAGAACTTAGGCCGGATTTCAGTAAAGCTTATTACAGCTTGGCTTCTATTAATGATGCCGAGGGAAAAACAGATGATGCAATCGAATGTCTGGAAAAATCTCTGCAAGGAGATGAACGTCTTGAAATGGCATATAACCTTCTGGCCGAGATATACATATCAACAGACAGAACCAATGAAGCCATTAGAGTATACGAAGAAGCAGTAAGAGAGCATCCAAAATCGTATCTGGTGCATTTCAATCTGGGTGTATCATTAATGATGATGAAGCGCTACGAAGAAGCTGTCAGGGTGTATAAGCGCGCTAATAAGCTTACAGATGACGACCCGGCTCTTTATTATAATTGGGCGTCGGCAGCTATTTCTCTTAAAAATTACTCTGAGGCAGTAAGGTTGTATAAAGAAGGTCTTAAGTTAAAATCCGATGATGATGAGATTCTATTTGGTCTTGCACGTGTATCTGCACTATCGGGTGATGTGGATGCTACCATAGGCTTTTTAATCCAAGCTTTTGAAATCAATCCTGACCTAAGGTTAAGAGCCAAGGCGTCCACGGATTTTTCGGCTTTCCGTACACATCCGGAGTTTATGGAAATCACGAAATTGCCCATTAAGAAAGAGAACAATGCATTAGAAATACATAATAAGTAATGGAGGATGGTATATGACGAAAAAAATTAGAGTTGGAATTGTAGGTTATGGTAATGTGGGAAGAGGAGTTGAATTATCTGTCTTACAAAATGACGATATGGAGCTTGTGGCTGTTTTCACAAGAAGAAAACCGGAAAATGTAAGAACTGTGGCAGAATCGGCTCGGGTACTTCATATTGATGATATATACAAATACAAGGAAGAAATAGATGTTTTAATTCTTTGTGGTGGTTCAGCCACCGATTTACCCGAACAAGGACCAAAATTTGCCGGTTCCTTTAATTGTGTGGATTCATTTGACACCCATGCCAAGATACCTGAGTATTTCAATAGTGTAAATGAGGCAGCAAAACTTTCCGGTAAAACTGCAGCTATTTCAATAGGATGGGATCCGGGACTATTTTCTATGAATCGTATGATGTTAGAAGCTATTTTGCCGGAGGGGAAAAACTATACCTTCTGGGGTGAGGGTGTCAGCCAAGGACATTCTGATGCTATTAGGCGTGTAAAGGGTGTAAAAAACGGTATTCAGTATACTGTTCCTGTGGAAAGTGCCATAAACAGAATCAGAAAAGGTGAACAACCTGATTTGACAACCAGTGAAAAGCATTTGCGGAAGTGCTTTGTTGTTGCTGAAGAAGGCGCAAACAAGATGGAGATAGAAGAAACAATCAAAAATATGCCCAATTATTTCGCTGATTACGATACTGTTGTTCATTTTATTTCCGAAGAGGAGCTACTGAAGAATCATGGGAAGATGCCTCACGGAGGCTTTGTTATAAGAAGCGGAAATACAGGAGAGCATAATGAAAAAAGACATATTGTAGAGTTTTCACTTAAGCTTGAAAGCAACCCTGAGTTTACAGCAAGCGTTTTGACAGCTTATGCCCGTGCGGTAGTTAAACTCAATCAAGAAGGCAAAACAGGGGCGCTGACTGTATTTGATATTCCGTTAAGGTATCTGTCTCCAAAATCTCCAGAAGAGCTAAGAAAAGAGCTTTTGTGAGAAGCCTTGCATTCTAATAAAATAATTTTTGAGGTGAATTATTATGTCTTATAAACTGTTAGACGGCAAAGATTTAGCCGCAAGGATGAAAAAAGATATGTTAAAAGAGGTGGAGGAACTTACTAAAGCGGGTATTTTTCCAGGATTGGCTGTTGTCATTGTAGGTAACGACCCTGCCTCCAGAATTTATGTTAACAGCAAAAAAAGGGACTGTGAAGAAGTTGGGATTAAATCCTTTGAATATTCTCTTCCTGAACAGACAAGTGAGGAAGAGCTTTTGGGGTTAATAGATGCGTTAAACCAGGACCCGGCAGTTGATGGGATACTGGTACAGCTTCCTCTTCCAAAACATTTAGATGAAGCAAAGGTTATCCGGAGAATTAATTCGGAAAAAGATGTTGACGCTTTTCACCCTTATAATGTAGGAGAGTTAATGATTGGAAGACCTGTATTTGCACCCTGTACGCCCGCCGGTGTTATGGAGCTTATTAAAGACGCAGGCCTTGATGTGGCAGGGAAAAACTGTGTTGTTGTTGGTAGAAGCAATATCGTAGGCAAGCCGATGGCTATGCTGATGCTTCATGATAATGCCACCGTTACTATATGCCATTCTAAAACCAAGGATTTAAAGGCAGTGTGTAAAGAGGCAGATATACTTATAGCAGCAATAGGAAGGGCAAACTATATTACAGCCGATTATGTTAAAGAGGGTGCAATAGTAATAGATGTAGGTATGAACCGGAATTCTGAGGGTAAAGTTACTGGTGATGTGGATTTTCCTGCGATATGTGAAAAAGCCTCAGCCATTACCCCAGTTCCTGGGGGAGTAGGGCCTATGACCAGAGCGATGCTCCTTAAAAATACAATCAAGGCATGCAATATGCACAAAAACTATGGGCTTTCTTGACATGAAATTTAAAACTGTATACAATAGTTTCATAATGGCATTTTGTATGCATATTATTTCATGCCATTTTATTTTTATTGCTTTATTGATTATGAATTTATGAAGAAACTAAAGCCAAGGAGGTGAGTAATATTCTCGATTTTTTTTCAATTTTAGTAGGACTTATTGTAGGACTTGGAATAGCAGTTGTTAGTTCACTTATATTCTTCCGAAAGGGAGTTGAACATAGAAAACGAGTGGCAGAGAACGAGTTTGAAAGTGCAGAAAAGGAAAGCCAACGTATTGTAAGTGAAGCTGAGAAAGTTGCTGAAAGAAGAAAACGCGATGCCTTGATTGAGGCACGTGAGGAAATTCACAAAAGCAGGGTTGAAATTGAGAGGGAAGTACGTGAGCGAAGAACGGAAATTCAAAGAAGTGAAAGACGTTTACAGCAGAAAGACGAAACTCTTGAGAAAAAAATGGATGCCCTCGAAAAAAAGGAAGAATCTTTAAATAAGCAAATTCAAGAAATTGAAGCAAGACAGGCTGATATTGATGAAATCCACAAAAAACAGTTGGAGAAACTTGAAAGTATATCTGGTTTATCGGTCGAAGAAGCAAAGCAATATCTTTTAAGTAATATTGAGGGGGAAGTTAAACACGAAGCGGCCATCATGGTTAAGGACATCTATGAGCGTGCTAAGGAAGAAGCTAACCGCAAAGCAAAGGAAGTATTATCTACAGCTATCCAAAGATGCGCTGCAGATCATGCATCCGAAATCACAGTTTCTGTTGTCCCACTGCCTAATGATGAAATGAAAGGCAGGATAATAGGAAGAGAAGGCCGGAATATCAGAACATTAGAAACCCTTACAGGCATCGACTTGATTATTGACGATACACCGGAAGCAGTTGTCTTGTCCGGGTTTGATCCCATCAGGCGGGAAGTGGCAAGGATTACTCTAGAAAAACTAATTATTGATGGAAGAATCCATCCAGCCCGTATTGAGGAAATGGTTGAAAAAGCCAAGAAAGAAGTCGAAAATACAATCCGAGAGGAAGGAGACCGAGCTACATTTGAAACGGGTGTACACGGTCTAAACCCAGAGATAATAAAACTTTTGGGTAAACTTAAGTACAGAACAAGCTATGGGCAGAATGTCCTTTCACACTCTATTGAAGTATCACATTTAGCAGGCCTTATGGCAGCTGAATTGGGTGAGGATGTGACTCTTGCAAAACGTGCAGGACTTTTACACGACATTGGTAAAGCAATTGACCATGAAGTTGAAGGAACACATGTATCCATAGGTGCTGAGATTTGCAGAAAATATAAGGAAAGCAATGAAGTTATTCACGCTGTCATGGCTCATCATGGCGATGTGGAGGCAACAACCGTAGTTGCTGTTCTGGTTCAGGCAGCAGATGCTGTTTCAGGAGCGAGACCTGGCGCCAGACGTGAGACCATTGAGACTTATGTTAAGAGGCTGCAAAAGCTCGAGGAAATTGCTGATTCATTACCGGAAGTCGAAAAATCCTATGCCATTCAGGCAGGACGTGAAGTTCGAATCATGGTTAAACCTGATATTGTAAATGACGACAGCATGGTAATGGTAGCAAGAGATATAGTAAAACGTATTGAAGATGAAATGGAGTATCCCGGACAAATCAAGGTCCATATTATTAGGGAGACTCGAGCAGTTGAATATGCAAAATAGTCTTAGGCGGGAAGCGTGAAAACGCTTCCCGTGTTTTGAAAGGAAGAAAATTTTTTGAAGGTCCTTTTTATTGGAGATATCTTTGGTGAAAGCGGGAGAAATGCACTAAAAATGTGCATGCCCGAGCTAAAGTCGACATATAATCCTGATTTCTGTATCGCAAACGGTGAGAATGCCGCTGGGGGTAGAGGCATAAGCTATAACACAGCCCAAGAAATTTTTGATACCGGGATAGATGCTATAACTATGGGAAACCACACCTGGGCGCGCAAGGAAATCTTGAGAATTATTGATTCAGGAATTAAAATTGTAAGACCTGCCAATTATCCAAAGGGTGTTCCGGGCAAAGGGCGTATTGTCATTGAAAAGAATGGAATACGTCTTGCAGTGGTGAACTTATTGGGACGTATTTATTTGGATCAGCCGGTGGATTGTCCTTTTCAAACAATTGACAGAGAACTGTCGTTTCTTAAGGGACAAGCTGACTTTACACTGGTTGATTTTCATGCGGAGGCCACCAGTGAAAAAATTGCAATGGGATATTATCTTGATGGGCGGGTATCTTGCATGGTAGGAACACATACTCACGTACAAACTGCTGATGACAAAATATTGGAAAAGGGTACGGCTTTTATATCTGACGTAGGCATGACCGGACCCGCCGAAGGAGTCATCGGTGTCGATAAGGAACTTATCATTAAAAAGTTTACTTTGGGTCTTCCTGTTCAGCATGAACCGGCAAAAGGGAAAGCTCAGATAAATGCCGTAATCGTAACTTTAAATGAAGAAAATAACAGAGCATCTGAAATAAAAAGAATAAACAGCATAGTAAAGATTTAAGTTTTTTTTGGAGGTTGGTCATAATGAATCTGTTGAAGGTTTCCTCAAAATCAAACCCCAATTCAGTAGCAGGGGCTATAGCCGGTGTAATTAGAGAAAAAGGAGTAGCAGAGGTGCAATCAATCGGCGCAGGAGCTTTAAACCAGGCAATAAAAGCTGTTGCAATTGCTAGAGGCTTTTTGGCACCCATTGGTATAGAATTAGTGTGCATACCAGCATTTTCGGAAATAAATGTTGATGGTGAAGAAAGAACTGCCATAAAATTGATTGTAGAACCGAAAAGGGTGATATAAATATAGTATATCTATCGAAGTTCGGAGGGTTTATATGAATTACAAAGAAATGTATAATCAATGGATTGAGAATCCTTATTATGATGAAGAAACTAAAGCGGAGCTATTAGCAATTAAAGATAATGAAAAGGAAATCGAAGACCGCTTTTACAAAGAGTTGGAATTTGGAACAGGCGGTATGCGCGGTATAATAGGGGCAGGAACCAATAGGATGAATAGATATACAGTTCGTAAGGCTGCTCAGGGGCTTGCTAATTTTGTAAAGAATCAAGGGCAAAACGAAAAGGGAGTTGCTGTTGCATATGATTCCCGTCATTGTTCTTATGAATTCGCTCTCGAAACTGCTTTAGTTATGGCATGTAATAATATAAAAACATTTCTTTTTGATGAACTTAGGCCGACGCCTGAACTTTCTTTTGCCGTAAGGCATTTGGGCTGTGCTGCGGGAGTTGTAATTACAGCAAGCCATAATCCAAAGGAATACAACGGGTTTAAAGCATATGGCAGCGACGGTTGTCAGCTTCCTCCCAAGGAATCTGATGAAGTCATTAAGGAAGTAGAGGCTATTAAGGATATATCCGAAATTCGTTGCATGTCAAAAGATGAAGCTATAGAAAAAGGTTTAGTCCAGATAATAGGAAAAGAAGTTGATGATGCATATATAAATGCGGTAAAGATGTCATCTATAAACCCGGAATTATGTAGAGAACATGGAAAAGATACTAAGATAATATACACCCCTATCCATGGGTCAGGGAATAAGCCTGTTAGAAGGGTTCTAAAAGAGATAGGCTTTGAGAAGGTTTTAGTTGTAAAGGAACAAGAATTGCCAGATTCAAATTTTTCTACGGTAAAGTACCCTAATCCTGAAGAAAAAGCAGTATTCAATTTAGCTATGCAAATGGCGAAAAAAGAAGATGTGGATGTGATTATCGGTACAGATCCTGATGCGGATCGTGTAGGTGTTGTTGTAAAAGATGATAAAGGTGAATTTATAACTCTAACCGGTAACCAAACCGGATGCCTGCTGTTGGAATATATTCTTTCTCAGAAGCAAGCAAAAGGTGACTTGCCGAAAAACGCCTTTGTAGTTAAGACTATTGTATCCAGTGACTTGGCAAGAAAGATAGCCGAGAACTACGAAGTAGAGATTATGGATGTACTTACGGGCTTTAAATTTATAGGTGAGAAGATTAAATTATTGGATGATACAGGTAAGAAAAAATTTATTTTTGGATTCGAAGAAAGTTATGGATATCTTACCGGGACTTATGCCCGGGATAAGGATGCTGTTGTTGCTTCCATGCTAGTAGCGGAAGTTTACGCTTGGTACAAATCTAGAGGCATGAATCTCTATCAGGGCCTTTTAGAACTCTTTAATAAATATGGGTATGTAAAAGAGGATGTTGATGCCTTTACATTGAAGGGTAAAGAAGGTCTTGAAAAGATTAATGCCGCTATGGAATCGCTCAGAAGCATGGATATCAGGAAAATCGGAGAAAAAGATGTTTATGTAATTTCCGATTACAAAAAGCAGATAAAGAGAAATGTTAAAACTAACGAAGATTTTAAGATTATTCTACCGGAATCCAATGTGCTTCACTATACTTTGAATCCCGGAACTTGGTTTTGTATAAGGCCTTCGGGCACCGAGCCAAAAATAAAAATCTATTACGGTGTATCGTCGGAATCCCTTGATGGTGCCAAGAAAGAACTTGATGTTCTGAGGCAGGGTGTTATGTCGATTATCAAGCCATTATTGGAATGAAATAATCTAAACTTTTATTCAATAAAAGCCGATAGAAATTTAAAGGCTAATTAAAGTATGGCCATATTTTATGGATTTCAAAAACTTTTTTATTAGTGTATTACATTTAAAACTATTTTATATGTTTCGGAGGGAATATCTCTGTGAGAAAAGTCAGCCTGGAAAGAGTTAGAGCAGGTGTTCGTGTTGCACGTACCATACAGTCATTGGATGGTATTATTCTCTTATCCGCAGGCGCTGAACTCACAAATGAGAAAATCGATCAGTTAAAGCATTACAATATTACCGAAATATACATCGAAGACGAACTATCTAGGGGCATTCCTGTTACTGAAATTGTAAAAGAAGAAATTATAACCGATGTAAAGGCTCAAATAAAAACAATTATGACCACGCCGTCCTTAAGAATATCTGTGGACGGCAAAAAGGTCATGGAAATGGTTGAAAACTTATTATCCAACCTGCTAAAAAGTGAATTTATTATAATGAATCTGTCCGACATTCGCTCGGTGGATGACTATACATTTTCTCATAGCGTAAACGTCTGCATTATGTCCTTAATAACCGGTATTGTAATGGGAATTAAAGGAGAGGCTTTAAAAGAATTGGGCGTTGGGGCCCTTCTTCATGATATCGGCAAGGTAATGATAGACGACGAAATTCTTCAAAAACCTACAAATCTTACAATCAATGAATTTGATGAAGTTAAGAAGCACACGGTATACGGCTATGAAATATTAAAAAATTCCAAGGATGTCAGTTCGACAGCGCAAATAATTGCTTTATCTCACCATGAGCGCAAGGATGGAAGCGGGTACCCATATAATCTGAAGAATAACGATATACCTGTTCCTGCACGGATAGTTGCCATAGCTGATGTATATGATGCACTGACCACAAACAGAATATATCGTAAAAAGATGCTTCCCCATGAGGTTGTAGACTATATGTGCTCGCTTAGCAACAAGCATTTCGATAAAATAGCACTTGATGCCTTTATAAGCCATATTGCCAATTACCCTGTTGGAACTGCGGTTGTGCTTAATTCGGGCGAAAAAGGACTTGTTGCTAAGTATAATAAGAATTTTCCTAACCGGCCTGTTATAAGAGTTGTGATTGATGAAAATGGGAAAATGCTTGTTAAGCCCAAAGAAATAGATTTATTCAGAAGACCCGAGTATCGGATAGTAGATATATGGGATATTTAATGCGCGAGTAGTAAGTGCGGGTTTATAACTCGCATTTTTTTATGTAAAAATAAAAAAATTATGTCATTATTTCAACTATCGTGTACAATGAATATAATACTTTAAAGTGATTTAAGGGGGCAAAGATGAAATTTGAAGGAATAAAAATATCCGATTTAGTGCCTGGTGAGAACATTAATGGGATATTTCTGCTAAGAAGTGCTGAACTAAAGCTATCATCCAATAAAAAGAACTATCTTGATATTGTTTTTACCGATAGTACCGGAAATGTGCCAGCCAAGTGGTGGGATGCAAATGAGGCGGATTATACTTCTTTAATTCAAAATAAGCTTTACTACGTGAATGCCAGGGTTGACTTATGGAAGGATTCGTTGCAACTTACTCTTAATAAGATTAAGCTTGCTGATGACGAGGATCAAAAGCAAATTGCGGATTATGTCCCGGCAGCTCCGCTTTCACCTGAGAGTATGCTAGAAGAGATATACCTATTTGCATCGAAGATTAAAAATGCTGAAATCCGTTCGGTGGTTATGAGTATCCTTGATAAAAAAGAAGAAAAGCTCATGTATTACCCTGCGGCTAAAAGCCTTCATCATTCAATCAGAAGCGGACTTCTCTATCATATAGTGCGTATGCTTCGATGCGGAGAAGTACTTTGCAAAGTATATGAAGGTGTTAACACAGACTTGGTTTTTGCAGGCGTTATTCTTCACGATTTGGCCAAAATCGGAGAACTTTCCAGCAATGAATTGGGAATTGCCGAATACTCCAAACAAGGGCAATTTCTTGGGCATATTATCATGGGGGTAGAGGAGCTGGACAGAGCCGGAAAATTGGTTGGTGCTTCTGAAGAAACCATGTTGCTATTAAAACACATGATAGTTAGCCACCATTATGAAGCTGATTATGGAAGCCCTAAAAAACCATTGTTCTTAGAGGCAGAATTATTACACTATATTGACATGATAGATGCCAGAGTTTATGACTTTCAGAATGCAACGAAAGAGATTGAGCCTGGACAATTTTCTGAACCGGTATGGTCACTGGATAGAAGATGCGTGTATAAAGTGGATCTACATGAATAAAAGCAGATGTTGTTTTCTCGCTTTAAGTTGAAGTTTCAAGGCAGGTAGGCATAGGATAAATACTAAAGAATACTTTTTGGAGGTTTTTTATGGTAAAAAACTACATTTTAGATACCAATGTCATAATTCACGATCCCTATTGCTTCTATAATTTTGAGGATAACAATATAATTCTCCCAATAGTTGCCATTGAGGAATTAGACAATATTAAGAACCGTGAAGGAATGGTAGGCTACCATGCAAGAATGGCAGCAAGAGAAATAAATGCCTTGAGAGAAAGAGGAAATCTTGAGCAAGGTATTAAAACCGATGGCGGTGGTACTATCCGTGTTGAAATGAATCATATGGATATGGCCTGCATCCCCATAGGTATTGATACAAATAAAAACGATACCCGTATTCTGGCAATGACAAAAAACCTCCAGAACGAATACAAAGATATGCCGACAATACTTGTCACAAAGGATGTTTATATGGCTATTAAAGCCGATTCCTTTGGAATTGAGGTTCAGGATTATAGTAATGACAAGATAAAAAGTGATGAAGTATATTCCGGCTATATAGATATTTACACATCTTCAGAAAATATTAATTTTGTTTACAAAGGCGGTCTTTCTCCCGAAGCGTTAAAGCTTGAGGAACCTTTAATCCCTAACCAATTTCTATACATCACCAGCACTGATGATGATAATCACAAGGTTGTAGCACGTTTTGACGGAAAGAATATCGTACCTCTAAAATATGCTAAGAGCAGTGCGTGGGGCTTAACCCCCATAAATATGGAGCAAAAGATGGCCTTTGAGTTGCTCATGGACAAAGACATTCCTTTTGTGACAATTACAGGTGGAGCTGGCTCAGGAAAAACTATTTTGGCCACGGCAGTAGCTTTAGAAAAAGTAATTGAACAAGGGGAATACAGTAAGATAGTGTTTGTAAGGCCAACTGTTGCGGCAGGGAATGATATCGGTTATTTACCTGGCAACGAAGAGGAAAAACTTAGACCATGGATGGGAAGCTTTTATGATGCCATTGGTAACCTTATGAATGCCAAGATAGGTAGCGGAGAAAGCGCGAAACACAGCCGTAGTACCGGAAAACCTGAGTTCTCGGTAGATAATTTTATAGAAACATATAGAATGAGGGGCGTAATAGAAACCAAAACCTTTACATATATGAGAGGGCGTACCTTAAGTGATGCAATTGTTATAGTAGATGAAGCACAGGAACTTACCCCTCATCTTGCGAAACTAATGCTTACCCGTGCCGGGTTTGGCTCAAAGTTTGTTTTTATTGGAGATCCTACTGATAACCAAATAGATAACGTTCTTGTTGATGCTAAGAGCAACGGCTTGGTATATACTGTCGAAAAAATGAAGCAATTCCAGATTACCGGGCATGTAGCATTAAAGCAGGTCGAGCGAAGCCAATTGGCGAGAATTGCGGAACGATATATGTAGTTGCCGGAATATATCGAATTGTTGTATCAACATAAAAATGTTATACTTTTAGCTGTGAAATGCTAGGTTATACTTAAGGAGAACTGCAATGGTACAAATAGTACAAGTTAAGAACAAGCGACAGTTAGATAGTTTTATTAAATTCCCATTTAAGTTATATAAAAATAACCCATACTGGGTACCACCCCTTATATCAGATGAAAAATTTACTCTTGATAAAAATAAAAATCCGGCATTTGAATTCAGCGATGCAGAACTTTGGCTGGCATATAAGGATGGCAAGGTTGTGGGACGTATCGCAGGAATTATCAGTCATAGTTACATAAATAAATGGGGTAACCGGCATGCCCGCTTCGGCTGGATTGACTTTATCGATGACATTGATGTTTCTAAAGCCCTACTTGATACGGTAGAAAAGTGGGCAAAGGAAAACGGGATGGAAGGTGTTCACGGCCCGTTGGGATTTTGTGATTTGGATAAGGAAGGAATGCTGATAGAAGGCTTTGAAGAACTTGGCACTTTTATCACTATATACAACTACCCATACTATATGAAGCACATGGAAGCTTTAGGCTATGTGAAGGACGCTGAATGGATAGAAATTGACATAACCCTGTCAAATGATGATTCAATTAAAAAGATAGCTGCCCTTTCACAAAAAGCAAAAGAAAAATATGGTTTAAGCGTTGTTCCTTTAAAGAGAAACAAAGATGTTATCCCGTACGTTAAGGAGATATTTGATTTACTGAACCAAGGCTATGGGCATCTTTACGGCGTGGTACCCATTACCGCGAAACAGGTTGAATGCTATGTGAAGCAATTTTTTTCTTTTTTAAATATCGATTATATTTGCATTGTAAAAAGCGAGGACGGACGAATAGCCGGTTTTGGAATTATTATGCCATCACTTTCAAAAGCGGCTCAAAAGAGCAAAGGTCGCCTTTTCCCAACTGGGTTTATTCACTTTTTGAAAGCTATTAAAAAGAATGATACACTAGACTTGTATCTTGTTGCAATAAGGCCCGAACTACGATCAAAAGGAGTTCCTTACGTTTTATTGGACGACCTTACCCAAGCGGCATTGAAAAATGGAGTAGTCCGAGCAATTGCTTCACCCGAATTGGAAACCAATCATGCGGTTCAATCCATGTGGAGAAGTTATGAGACCCGCATTCATCGAAGAAGGAGATGTTACCTCAAATTGCTGGATACATCTTCGTCAGACAAGTGAGAATCATAATTGTATTAATAATTTAGTAACATATTAGAGACCATTAAAGGAGGCTGTATTATGGAAAGTTTTTATGTATACACTTGGCTTGGGCTAATTGTGCTTCTTATTGCCATAGAGGCAGCCACAGTGAGCCTTACTACAATATGGCTGGCTGGTGGCGCTATTGTTGCTTTTGTATTTTCACTGTTTAACTTGCCATTGTGGACACAAATAACGGCGTTTCTAGCTACTTCAATTTTACTTCTAGTATATACCCGACCAATTGCCTTAAAATATTTTAAGGTAGGAATACAGAGGACTAATACTGATGCTCTAATAGGAGAAACCGGCTTAGTAATTATGGATATTTCCGAGTATAAAGCAGGGCAGGTTAAGGTTAGAGGTCAGATATGGACTGCTGTAAGTGAATCGGGTGATTCTATACAAACGGGTACGGAAGTATTAATAGTAGCTATTGAGGGTGTAAAACTTGTAGTTAAAGCATCAGTTGATTAAATATAAAATTTTTGGAGGTATATTATTATGATGGAATATGTAATTCCCGCACTAATTGTAATCGCAATTATCATCGTTATCAGAAACATAAGAATTGTTCCCCAGGCACAGGCATTTATTATTGAAAGGTTAGGAGCATATAAGGAAACATGGGGGGTTGGTCTTCACTTTAAGATTCCGCTGATTGATAGAGTAGCAAACCGCATTTCCATAAAGGAGAAGGTATTGGATTTTCCACCTCAGCCGGTTATTACAAAAGACAATGTCACAATGCAAATTGATACCGTCATATATTTTACCATTACTGACCCAAAACTCTATACCTATGGAGTGGAGCGGCCAATGATGGCTATTGAAACTCTTACAGCAACGACCTTGCGTAATATTATTGGTGATTTGGAGTTGGATGAAACCTTAACATCCCGTGATACTATTAACACCCAAATGCGAATTATATTAGATGAAGCTACTGATCCGTGGGGAATTAAGATTAATCGTGTGGAGGTTAAGAATATCATCCCTCCGACGGATATTCAGAATGCCATGGAAAAGCAGATGAGGGCAGAACGTG
Source organism: Clostridiaceae bacterium (assembly GCA_012520615.1). Classification (GTDB taxonomy): domain Bacteria; phylum Bacillota; class Clostridia; order DSM-8532; family DSM-8532; genus DTU059. The sequence continues at coordinate 30,720 of JAAYNX010000253.1, forward strand.
AAAGGCGTGAAGCAATTCTCAGAGCAGAGGGCGAAAAGACTTCAAGTATTTTGGTATCAGAAGGAAAGAAACAGTCACTTATTCTCGAGGCTGAAGCTGAAAAAACTGCTGCTATTTTGCGGGCTGAGGCAACAAAAGAAGCAACCATTCGGGAAGCCGAGGGGCAAGCGGAAGCAATTCTCAAAGTTCAGGAGGCTACTGCTCAAGGCCTAAGAATGATCAAAGAACAGGAATTGAGTAAAGAGGTAATCGCTGTCCGCAGCCTAGAAGCTTTTGAAAAGGCCGCTGATGGGAAAGCTACAAAGATAATAATTCCGTCAGATATTCAGAACATGGCATCGTTTGTCACCTCAATCAAAGAACTGTCAAACGATTAATAATAAAACGTAAGGGCCGATTTTTTAAGAAGTCGGTCCTTTTTTTAGGGGAAATTCTCTGTTTAAGCCAACATATGCATTTGCTCTAACCAGAGCTTGCTCAATATTATCACAAAAATTATCTCTGCCAATCAATTCAATAAAGCCATGCTTATCCAAAAGTTCATAGGGCTGTTTTTGAACCTGAGTAAACAAAAGCAAAATTTTGTGTTTGCGACAAAATGAATAGGTTTTAAACAAAGCATGGTAGCCAGTAACGTCCATAAATGGAGCATGTTTCATACGAATTATCATTACATATGTCTTTGAAATATTATCACGAATTGTATTCGTGAATTTATCAGCGGCGCCGAAGAAAAAGGGGCCGTAAACCTGAAAAATCTGAATAGCAGGATCGATACCCTCGGGGTTACTAAGAGTTATCCCGGGGTTTACTTCAATATCATCTTTTATGGACTCTATTTTTGTTATATCAGCCATACGTTTCATAAAGAGAAATGCAGCCATAATTACTCCGAATTCTATTGCTACAACCAAGTCTATTGCAACAGTAAGGATAAATGTGGTTAAAAGGATGGCAATATCGGTTTTAGGAACCTTAAATAGACTTTTAAAGGTTCTCCATTCGCTCATATTATAAGCGACTATCATTAGAATTGCAGCCAGAGTAGGCATGGGAATTAGTTTTGCATAGGGCATAAGAACAATCATTATTGCTAAAACAACCAGAGAATGTACCATGCCTGCCACGGGGGTTCTACCGCCGTTTCGGACATTGGCCGCTGTTCTTGCTATAGCACCGGTAGCGGGTATTCCGCCAAAAAGCCCTGAAAAAATATTGGCTACTCCCTGTGCTACTAGCTCAGTATTTGAATCATGTTTATCGCCAATCATACCATCAGACACAACAGCCGATAATAAGGATTCTATTCCCGCTAAAATAGCTATTGTCAGCGCAGTAGGAAATAGCATAATAATCATATCAACACTAATATAAGGTATCTGAAGGGTAGGTAATGCCGCATTAAGCTCACTGTATCTGTTACCTATTGTGTCTACTTGAATTCCTAATAATCTAACAGCAGGGGTAGTAAACAATATTGCCACAAGTGATCCGGGGATTTTTTTATTTATGTATGGCCAGCCAATGATGATTAACAACGATATAGCGCCTACAACCAAACTGCTGATTGAAATAGTATTCATGAATTTTATGTACTGGCCAATTCTAGGGAAAAATTGGGACGGAAGCTTTTGGGTTTTAAGCCCAAAAAAATCACCTATTTGCTGCGAAAATATAACTAGGGCTATACCGCTTGTAAAACCTGTTGTAATAGGGTAAGGGATATACTTAATGATGCTTCCTATTTTGATTAAGCCCATAAAAATAAGAATAAATCCAGCCATTATTGTGGTTGTTATTAATGCTGGATATCCATGCTTTTCGATTATTCGGTAGACTATTACCACGAATGCGCCTGTAGGCCCGCCAATTTGTACTCTGCTGCCGCCTAATAAGGAAATAAGAAAGCCCGCTATGATTGCGGTATAAAGACCCTTTTCAGGGGACACTCCCGATGCTATTGCTAATGCAATAGATAATGGTATCGCAATTATGCCGACAATTATGCCTGCTGTTATGTCATTAAATAGTTGCTCTTTAGAATAATCGTTTTTCAATACTGTGAACAATTTTGGTTTTTGCATTTTTATGATCCTTTCGTTGCTGTTTCCTTAAGTCGCTTTTGCTCCATGTAAACAGTGTGGCGACCTCAAGCCCATTTCGGGTAATGGGTGAGGTTCTTATTTAAAATATCACTTATTGATAAAAGGAAAAATAGAAAATATAACAAACTCTTTGCTGAAATTTGCTTGGTTTTTTATATAAAAGTAGCGAAAAACTAGTTATTGTCTATTTTGTAGGAACTATAGCTGCTCTTATGTTCTGCCAGGAGAAGATCAATCATTCTACCGTAGCTCTTAACACCGTCTTCTTCACCATTAAGCTTTAAATAAGTATCGTTCATTTTATCCGAGACATCTCTTGCGATACCCTGGAATTGGTTCCAATACGTCCTCTCAGTTTCTAGGTCTCTTAGATATCCGTCGCTATAATTTTTGGCTATGGCAAAGTAACGGTCAGGACTCTCGGCATAAAGGGCGTTCATGGAATACTGCAAAGCCATTACACTTCCGGAATATTTAAAATCAGCATCAGGATGCGCCATGCAAGTAATATAGGCAATATAATTTGCCTCATCTTCCCGAGCAAAGCCTCTTTGATGAGCCATCTCATGCATTGTGGTTGAAGCAAGCTCTATATGCGGAATATCAATATCAATATTTGCCTCGCCTGTAAGACAGGAATAAATTCCTATTATATTAGTATGAGACATCAACCTGGAGAGCAATACAGGCTTTGGAGGCCCATATTTTCCTCCTAAAAACGGGTACTTTTGCGCAACAGCCTCATATCCCTTTTGAACACGTTTGAAAACTGACTTATATCCTCCTTCAACAAACATAACCCCATCTTCATTCTCCGAAACCTGTTCTCTCAATTTGTTTGTATTATCAACAAGCCAACGACAAAGGGCATCTAATTCCTCTACTGATGAATCCTGCATATTAATTCCGGCAAGCTGAGAATAAGGCAAACGTTCGTAATTAATATTCCAAACCATCATTTGAATAAAGAACCATAGAGAACCGATTAAGACCAGATTGGCAACAAATGGCATGAAGGTTGACCATTTACCGGTCTTAATCGCCTTAACAACAAGGTATATTAGCCTTACGGGTACAAATATTAAAAGAAAAATAAGTGCCATTTCCGCCACGGAAAAAGGAATCAATCCAGTTAATAGGCTTACCGGTTGCATTATATATTTATATATACCCCTTGGATAAACATTTTCTGTAAATTCAGGATATTGAGACATAATCCATTTAATTAGCAATGCTAAGGGGATAAGCATAATGGATAAGAACTTCAGCTTTTTTATTGTTTTTTTGTGGTGCATAAACTCTCCTCCGTTAGTTGTAACACTATTATACATGATGCAGAACAATTTTTATTATATAATTAAAAAAGCAATAATAAAAATAATAGGCGAAATATTCCAAGTTTTTATGTATAATATAGTTTAAGTAGTCATAGAAGCTACATTAATATTTTTGGAGGCGTTTATTTATGATTGAGAATGTCAGTAACGAGTTGAAAAAGTACTTTGAGGGTAAGCCTATATTACCTACATTATTGGCCTTTGACATGTATATACTTTTAGGTGTCAGTCTATTAAGATTCCTTGCTATCTTTATCCATTTTTGGAGTATCATAAGCGCATTGTTTTATTATGTTTTAATACTTGGTATTTTACTATGCCTTGCAAAAAAGAATTACTTTGCCCTGACAATTGGTCTTGGTGTGGAAGCACTTATGGACCTTATTTCTCTTATTAGGTATTTGCCCGGTGAGTATGGTTTCTTCAGCTGGTCTTCATTTTATGGACTACTGATTTATGGCTTCTTTGCGTATATGGCATTTAAAAAGTATTCTGCAAAGAGTAGTACATAAGGAAAAGATGATACTCATAACCTCTAACCGCCTGTCAATTAGCAGGCGGTTTTTTAAGCGTCAAAAAAGTATATAATGCCTCGCTTCCTCTTTTATTTTAAGATTTCATCAAAGAAGAGAAATAAATGAACTAAAGGTTATACTAGACCGTCAAATAGACGAGGGTAAATTATGTAACTGTCCCCTGAATGCACCATCACCCTTACAGAATAATCTAATATAAAAAGGAGAATTAGTATGATTTCAAAATTTAAACAAAAGATAACCCTTACAACTGTTTTCGCAATTTTAATTACTATTTTGGTTGGTTGTTCATCCCTTACAAATGCCAACTCTATGAATGATAATGTTAAAAATATTGATACGTCTGCACCCTCCCAGAGCATTTTACCCGCTCAGCAGAAAGAGAACAAAGATGTAGAGAAAGTATCAGATACGCTTGATACCGATACAATAAAAGAGGAGGCTTCACCCGAGAATCTAACGATTGAGGAGAAAGTTGAGTTTTACCTTGAAAAGCTGAAAGATAAAAGTTATACAGGAACTTATGGGGAAGGGTACACTTGGTATACCGCAGCAGAAGAGCTTGGTATGCTTGGGAAACCTGCTATTCCCGGTCTTATTGAAAAATTGGGTACCGAAGACGATTATGAACGAGCATTAACGCTATACGCACTCCTTTTGGCATCGCAGCATGAGAATGTAAAGAGTTTTACTAATGGTGAACATATTGATGTAAATCTGGATTTTGATGTTAATAATCACCCTGAAATGGTGAATAAGGCAATGGCATGGTGGGATAAGTACAAGAATAATTTTTAGTTAAAAGGGTATTGTGATTTTTTCCGATATGCATTATAATAAGAATTCGTACGGGTCTTGGTACTTCGTATAAATATATTATATTGCTGTCGGGGTGTAGCTCAGGTGGATTAGAGTGCTTGCTTGGGGTGCAAGAGGTCGCACGTTCAAGTCGTGTCACTCCGACCAATTGAAGAAGCGGGTTTCAGAAGTTCTGATTCCCGCTTTTCTCAGTATGACGGGCATGCCGTCATACTAAAAGAAGCCGAATTCAATTTGCTGAATTCGGCTTTTAAGTGTTGATTTAATGTTGATTTAGTTTTTCTTTATTGCGGTCAGGTTTGTCATTAGAATTCTTATGAATTTCACCGGTAAACTCACTCCAATTCTGCATAGCGGTGTCACTATCTCCGTAGTGTCCGATTATACGCTTATTTCCTTCTAACATATAAATTTCTATATTAAAGGTTTTGTTTCCCTTCGTATAAGTGCCTGTTAACTTATTGTTAGAAACGGTCCCTGTAATCCTTTCCTTACTTCCCAAGGTCCCGGTTATACGGTTATTTTTTTGTTCAATATTTAGCTTACCAATACTTTTAATTGACCAAGTGCCGGAAAAGTCTGCCGGTTTGTCAAGCTTGCGCAGATATTTAATAAAATTATCTTCTTCCCTTTGGCCATCCCAATTCTGCCACTCTCGTTTCGATGACTTGCTTTTTTGACTGTATTTTCCTTTAAATGACTCACCATCTGATGAGATGACAAATTCTAGATTTCCCGAGGCACCTTTCTCGTTATATGTTCCGATGAGCTTGTCACCAGAGATAATGCCCTCAATTTCATTACCGTTTCCATAAGTTCCTTCTACATAAATACCGTTCTGAGTAATTTTGAGCTTACCACGATTAGTAAACCAGATTCCGGCCCATGATTCATCTGAATCGTCAGGGGGGGTCTGGGGATAGTTATCATCATGATTAAGAAGATATGATACGGTAGCTGTATAGGTTTCGCCATCCCAGCTAATGTCGCATCCTAAGTTTTCAATAATGAAGCGCATGGGAAGCATTGTTCGACCTGTTTCAGAGAAATATGGAGCAACGTCCATGGTTTTTTTAACACCATCAACGGTGAAAGTTGTTTTTCCTATCCAGACACATACTGTTTTTCCGCCCCATTTAACAGTAACCTTTTGTTCTCCCGAAACATAATCTACAGTTCCACCCATTGCTTCAATCAGCGCTCTTATAGGTAGCATGGTTCTTGCATTCTTAAGAACCGGTACAGTATTTTTCCCCGGATCAATGTCAACCTTTTTTCCGTTTACTATCATTTTTCTCTCGCCCAATGTCATAGATATGGTTCCATAAATGCGCTGGCACTTTGCAGATACTTCATTTGAGGGCTTGCCGACAGTTTTATCTTTCAGAACTGGTTTTACTATATAATAATATGTTGTTCCCGGTTCGACCTTATTATCTTTATAACTACGTCCAGTAACCCAAAAATCTGTTTCAGGCAGATCGGTCTGTTTGCCGGAACGGGTTGCCCTATAAACATAGTAACCCAGGATGTTTGATCTGTCGCCGTTAACGTCCCACTCAAGAGTAATGTTTCCGGTATTAACTTTGGCCTTTAATGTGATTGAGTAGCTTGTTCCACCTTGGTAATATACTTTTACTTCGTTAGAGGCTTTTCCTGTATAGCCATCTGATAGAACTGGTTTTACTATATAATAATAAGTCGTTCCGGGGGTTACTTTTTTGTCCACATAACTGGTGCCGGTAATCCAAAAATCTGTTTCAGGTAAAATAGTCTGTCCTCCAGATGTAGTTGCTCGGTATACATAATATCCCTTAACACCTTTTTCGTGAGTTATTTTATTCCATGTAAGAGTTATGCTGTCAGAATTTACTGTATACTTCAGATTAATTTTGGTATCTGTAGTTACAGCACCTGATGGAATGGTGTTTAATGGGATTGCTGCACATACTGTCACACATATGAAAAGAAAAAAAGCAAACAGTTTGTTTCTAACAATAGAGTTAATTGGTTTCATAGTAATATCTCCTTTTATTTTTTATACAATATGTACTATTATAGTATTTCAAATAATTCGATTTCCCTCCATTAAATAACACTTAAGAATTGGTTACATTATAATTTCAATAATGTCTTTTTTCGTTGGAGGATTCGTAATATCGTATAAAATAGCGAAAAGAAAAGCTGGAATCATATGTTAGTTGCAGTATTTACAAATATCAAACGAATGATTACAATATAAGTAATAATTATTCGGAGGTGCTATTAATGAAAACTTGCCCTAATTGTAGCAGTGAAAACAGAGATGAAGCGATGTTTTGCACTAAATGCGGCACTAAGTTTGAAGAGCAACCAATAAATACAGATA
>JAAYNX010000121.1 GCA_012520615.1 Clostridiaceae bacterium
CTGTCTTAAAAGATAATGCCAAAGGAGTATATGCGTTTTCGCGGAATGATGGGGACGATGAAATAACAGTAGTGCTGAACAACAGTGAGAACAGCCAGAGCATCAGCTTTAATGTCGGGGCATCAGGCAATGATCGCACCGGTTATATCGATCTTCTCACAGAGGAACCCATCAGGAGGAGTGATTTCGGTGAAATCAGCCTGACATTGTCACCACTCAGCGGAGCCGTTATTTATCGATCTCATACGGAACTCTTTTGAATATGGTTTTTGACAGGGATGGGCTCAGTATAGTTCTTTGGACTGCCAGTCAAATGTTATATAAGTAGACAAGGAAGAAAACTACGGGCGGTATACTCATTCCCGCGAAAATCACTGTTTTGCTTTTGGTGGAGCAGGATTAGATGGAGATTTCCGTTTATGCTACTACATATTGTGGAAAAAAATATACAAGCTTTACATTCAGTCATCGACAACACGGAATCCCGGTTCGGATAATCTTCTATTAAAGCTATCATACTATACCGGTGCAGTGTGACTGCGGGAGAAAACATAGCAGGCACTGTTAGCAAAACCTGTTAATGTTGACAACGTAAAAAAGCTAGAATATAATAATTTTATGCAACCGCTTACACAACACTAAATAAAGGAAATGAGTGGATAAAATGAATGTAACCATAAATGATGTAGCAAAAGCTGCGGGAGTCTCTACCTCGACAGTATCGAGAGTCATTTCTGACAGTCCGAGAATAAGTGAAGAAACGAAACAAAGAGTCAGAAAAGTAATTAAGGAGCTTAACTATCATCCTAATGCGATCGCCCGGAGTCTTGCTAACAAGTCGTCAAAAACAATAGGACTCATCCTTAACACTGAAGCGGAGACTCTGGTAAGAAACCCGTTTTTTATCCAGGCAATGACTGGTATCAGTCAATATGCGCAGGAGAATAGCTATAATGTCATGTTTGCATACAACAAAAGTGAGGATGGAGATCTTGATATCGCGGTTCGTTATGTAAACAGCAGAAGTGTGGATGGTATAATCCTGTTTACTTCAAGGACAAATGATAAATGTATTGGTTTTTTGACCAGGAATAATTTTCCGTTTTCTGTAATAGGGCGGCCTGATCAGACTGAGGGAGTGCTATGGGTAGATAATGATAACTTTAAGGCAACAAACCAGGTCACAAATTATCTTATAATGAAAGGACACAGCAGGATTTCATTTTTAGGAGGACCCCAGGATCACAATGTATCCAGAGACAGATGGGAAGGGTATAAGAAGGCTATGACAGTTCATGGATATTCTATAGACAAAAGTATAACCTTTCAGGATGGGAGCTTCTCCGAGGAATTTGGCAGTGAATGCATGCTGAATATGATTTCAGCAAAGGAAAAAGGGACACCCCTCCCGACAGCTATCGTTACCAGTGATGATATGCAAGCTTTGGGAGTTTTGAAGGCAATGAGGAAAATGAATGTTTCCGGTATTGCCGTAACAGGATTTAATAACGTGCCTATAAGCCTGTATCAGAATGAATCCTTTACTTCTGTTGATGTTAATGCCAGCAAACTTGGCTTTTTTGCTGCAAAGCTCCTGATTGGAAAGATAGAAGGCAGGAAAAATCTACCCACCCATTACATCGTTCCAACAAATCTGGTTGAGGTTAAGCCTTTTTATTGATGGCCAGACTATAACAGTGGAGGTATCAGATGAGCAAGCTTGTATCAGACAGTTGGAAGATCATCCAGGAAGGGTTTTCAGCAGAAAAGAACCGGTTCTTTGAGAGCATCATGGCTTCCGGAAACGGCAGGATGGGATTAAGAGGAAACCACGAGGAGGATTACACCGGAGATACTTTGAAAGGTACTTATATTGCAGGCGTGTATTACCCGGACAAGACACGCGTCGGGTGGTGGAAGATCGGATATCCTGAGTATTTTGCAAAAGTACTGAACGCAATTGATTTTATAGGTATCAAAGTTGTCATTAACGGCGAGAATGTCGATTTGGCCACGTGCTGCTTTACGAATTACAGACGGGAACTGGATATGAAGGAGAGTATCCTTAGAAGGAGCTTCACTTTTGTAGGAAAAGACGGCTCTGAATATGAGATAAAAACCGAGAGATTTTTAAGTTACGCAGATTGCGATCTGGCGGTGATCAAGTATTCGTTAACCGGTTTGTCGGATGAAGCCGACGTAGATTTCACACCATTTCTTAACGGTGATGTAAAAAATGAGGATGCCAATTATGATGAAAAATTCTGGGAATATGTATCGGGTGAGGCAGGCAAATCGGTATCTTTTTTAACTATGAAGACCCTTAAGACCAATTTTAATGTTTCTGCGGCTTTTACCTGGGAACTGACAGGGTCCGACGCTCTGGAAAACGAAGCCATCAGCCGGAACGGCGGAGAGTTTGTCGGAAACAGGGTAAGAGCAAAAGTCAGGAAGAACGCAACTGTGACTCTTACCAAATATATTTCAGTGATCAGTGACAGGTATTACGAAGCAGATAAAATCAGCAATATTGCCTGTCATAAAGCAGAGGAAGCGAAAAAAGCGGGTTACGAAAGTCTTTTTGAGGCTCACAAGGCTAAATGGGACAAAATCTGGTCCATGGGGGATATAACCATCAGAGGAGATATAAAGGCCCAGCAAGGTATCAGATTCAATATATACCAGCTGAATTGCACTTATTCAGGAGATGATCCCAGGCTTAACATTGGTCCCAAAGGATTTACCGGGGAGAAATACGGTGGAAGCACTTACTGGGATACCGAGGCTTTCTGCCTGTATTTCTATCTGGGCACGCGGGAGCCCCAAATAGCCAGGAATCTCCTTGAATACCGCTATGATTACCTTGAGAAGGCAAAAGAAAACTCAAAGAAGCTGGGGACACAGGGCGCTCTGTATCCCATGGTGACCATGAACGGCGAAGAATGCCATAATGAATGGGAGATCACATTTGAGGAAATCCACAGGAACTGCGCAATCACCAATGCCATAAAGGTTTATACCGAATATACGGGAGATACGTCTTATCTTTATCAGAAAGGCATCGATGTATTGGTAGAGACTTCAAGGTACTGGGTTTCAAGGGTGACGTTCAATTCAAAGAAAAACATATATATGATCCTGGGCGTAACAGGGCCAAATGAGTACGAAAACAATGTCAACAACAACTGGTATACCAATCGTATGGTCAAATGGAGCCTTCAGTACACTGCCGATACTCTCGAAAATATGGAGAAAGCCGATAAAAAACTATATCAGGAGGCAGTTGACAGACTCAGGCTGACTGAGGATGAAGTCGATTCCTTCAGAAAGATCAGCCAGAACATGTATCTTCCTGAGGACAAGGAACTGGGCATATTCCTGCAGCAGGACGGATATCTGGACAAGGAGCAGACTCTCGTATCCGATCTTAAGCCAGAAGATCTGCCTTTGAACCAAAACTGGTCATGGGACAGGATATTAAGATCCTGCTATATCAAGCAGGCTGACGTCCTGCAGGGATTATGGTTCCTGAATGAAGAATATCCGTTGGATGTGAAGAAAAGAAACTTTGAATTCTATGAGCCTAGAACTGTGCATGAATCTTCCTTGTCTCCCTGCGTCCATGCGATCCTCGCAGCTGAGATCGGTTTTGAGGACAAGGCGTATGAGTTTTATCTAAGGACATCAAGGCTTGATCTGGACAATTATAATAATGATACCGATGACGGTCTTCATATCACGTCCATGGCCGGCACATGGATGAGCATAGTACACGGCTTTGGCGGTATGAGGATAAAAAATGGAGAGCTTTATCTGGCACCTTTTATCCCGGAATGCTGGGAAGAGTATTCTTTCCGCCTGGTATTCAGGGGACGGATAATAAAAATAACTGTAAATAAAAAGGAGACCATATTGCTTTTAGAAAAAGGCGATCCTCTCGAAATACTTCTTTTCAACGAACGGGTGCTGTTGAAATAGACCAGGGGATGGTTAGGTTAATAGACCTAGAGACAGCGGGATTGAATGGCGGCATCGTTGATGCCGCCATTTGTTTCATATGCCGGTATGCTTACGTCAACATGGTCAATTGAAAAACTAAATTCCGCTTTATACTTTTTTGGGGTGGAATTTACTTTTTCAAATGAGGGTACGTCAACATACGGCACATAAATAATAAATTATCTTGACCTTAATGGGAAAATGTGCTAATATTATAATGCAACCGTTTGCACAAATCATATCGTATTTCCTCTCGTTAAAGCTCGCAAAATGAATGAAGACATAAATATCAATAAAATAGATGGCTCTGTTAACTAAGTATGAAGAAATGAGACCTGAAAGACCTTTGGTAGGCTTACAAAAGGAAAAGCCTACAAATGGAAAGAACCAAGAACAAAGTAACATGAAAAAAAGTGATGTGCAAGCCTTTGAGTAATATTTGAGGCAGCACAAATAGTCCTGGTACAGCGCAGGACGGAATGAACCTTGAAATCTGAATATTACTCAAGCTACCGGTACCAAGAGCCAGAAGAGCCGTTCCAGTTCTGAGTATTTTACCCCAGCAACCTGAGCTGGAGTTAAACCATTGAGACTCGAATGCGGGCGAACGAAGTTGTAAAAGAAAATGTATGTAGCAATGAGTCGATTGGCAGATGCGAATGAATTAAAGCCTCTTTTAGGTTTGTACCATGCTTTGAATTGACCGTTAAAAGCCTCTATGACATTGTTGTTGATTAAGTCACTAAAGTCATCAACACGAATATGTTCTGCATCTGGGAAAAACAATGAAGCGGGTTGCTGATAGGCATAATATCGGTCAGAAATCACAGCAGATCTAGGTTGTCCAAAATTTCTTCTGCAGTTAGATAAAAGACTGTGAGCAGATGCCGAGTCACGGTTGGGGGAAAGATTGAAGTCAAGAACTAATCTGGTTTCTGAATCAATAGCAAGCCAGAGATAATAGTCTTCTCCAGAGATTTTTACGTAGGTTTCATCGAAGTGCCACTCATCCGAATCACAAAGATTTATGGCAGAAAGATGATCTGTAGAAATCGTCTTGAATACCGGAGCAAAACGCTTAATCCACTTTGAGATCGTAACATGAGAGACTTTTATCCGATGAACCATATACAAAATTTGGGCTACTCTACGAGTGGTTGCATTACCGCAAAAATAGCAATTTAGTGCACAAAGAACAATATGGAGAGAATGGCGCATACCTTTAAAAGAAAAAGTTTGCGGCTCTAATTCGGAAGATGGCGGTTCGATATCAAGTAATTTCGGAACTCGAAAGGAATGATTACATCGTTTGTCACAGCAACGGAAGTTTGAGTAATAAGTATGATCATGGTGAAGAAAGGTCGCTTTACCGCAAACCGGACAATCAGGGTATTTTCTTTGCCCACGAGAATTGGTAACAGGATTATCGGGAGCAAATTGACGTTTACATTGTTGACACTGATATTTTTGAAAACCCTCCTTGTCCTTACCAAAACGGTGAAGAACTTTAGAAAAACACCTTGGACATACTACGTTAGATGGTATAATGGTCATGAGACTTGAAGCTCCTTTCTGGGAGGTAATGGGTTTTTAGCGATTTCCATTATACCAGAGGCGTTTCAGGTCTCATTTTTATTATTAAGTTAACAGAACAAAATAGATATTAAGGAGGATTAGAATGAAAAAATTATTATCTTTGATTCTTATTTTTGCTCTGGCATTTTCTCTTTGTGCCTGCGGGGAAACAGGCAGAGCAAAGGAAATCTACTTTTTGAACTTCAAACCTGAAATTTCTGAGGTATATACTAAAATTGCCGCCGACTATGAAAAAGAAACAGGCGTTAAAGTTAATGTAGTCACAGCCGCTGCCGGTACATATGAAACCACATTAAAATCAGAAGTCGCTAAAGATGAGGCACCGACTATATTCCAAATCAACGGACCCGTTGGCTTCCAGGCATGGAAGGAATATTGCGCAGATCTTTCAAATACAAAGCTTTACAGCTACCTTTCGGATAAGAGTCTTGCCATAACCGAGGGTAAGGGAGTATATGGCATACCTTACGTTGTTGAAGGTTATGGTATTATCTATAACAACGACATCATGAACAAGTATTTTGCATTGAGTGACAAAGCGGTTTCTATTTCCTCAGCATCTGAGATCAACAATTTTGCCACATTGAAAGCAGTAGTTGAAGACATGACCGCTAAAAAAGACGTACTTGGCATTGAGGGTGTATTTGCTTCAACATCACTTAATCAGGGTGAACAATGGAGATGGCAGACCCACCTCGCCAATTTGCCCCTATATTATGAATTCAAAGACAATAAATCCTATGATAATACAGTTTTAGCCGGACTGGCAGCCAATGAGATCGAATTCAAATATGGGAGCAATTTCCGGAACATTTTCGACCTGTACATAGAGAATTCCTGCACTGCTAAAGGCTTATTGGGAAGCAAATCGGTAAATGACTCCATGGCTGAATTTGCACTGGGTAAGGTAGCTATGGTTCAGAACGGTAACTGGGCATGGAGCCAGATTTCCGGTGTCGAAGGAAACTGATTTATCTGTTATTTCACTATTATTGAGAATTTTAACATTCCCATATAGTGAACTGTACATGCTAATACCAGTAGTTTCATTTTCAATGTAGAAAATATAATCGAGTTTATAGATTGATGCAACTGTAATAAAGTCTTGTATAATTGCGTCATTAATGAAAGAAATGTTTTCAGGATTTTTAATTTCAAGTCCTTCTGACATTAGGTCAGATAAGGCTGACGACTTAATATTCCCTTCAAATATTGAATCTACTAATTTATTATTCATGAACATATTTTTTATGCCTTCATTTTTAAACTTTAAAAATATTTGACTCATAATCTTACCTCCTATTATTTATAAACTTTTAATTATGATGTCATATTCGCCTTCTGATGGTATGTGTGTACTTATTCTTTTATAAAAATTCTCATAGTTATTGTTGTCAACATACTCATTAGCGTAAACTCTAAATATACCAGTGCATTCATTGTCTTTTATGTAAGAGCCTTCAAAATCCATACGAAAATTACCATCAGAACTTAAGATATGAAAATCATCTTCTTCATTATTGTAAACTATGAAATAGCTTAATTGTAATTCATCACATACTTCTGATAGTTCTTTGTTTAGATCATAATCTCTAACTTCTGTGTAGCAATAATAATTTAGATCCTCATTAGAAATTTCGTCATTTTCAATTGATTCAATGATTGAAGATATAAACGCTTGGTTAATGCCTTCGTTAATAAAACAATCACTTAATCTTTCGTACCTGTTTTTTAGAAGATGTAATGTTAGTCTCTTTTTGCTTAAATAGCTAGCTTCTAATAAACACTTCATAAAATTCTTTTCCCTTCCCACTTTCCTTTTCATTTTTATATATAAAAAATTATAATTAATAGCTCACAAGTCAATTGTATTATAAATAATGGCGATTTTGGAGCCTATTTTAAGGATTTTATTTCAATTTTCCATTTAAAAATTTTATAAATTATTAGTCATATTTGTTATATTCTATATAAAGATAACGGTTGAATATTTTTAAAAGGAGATCAAAATGTATAAAGAAATTATAACAACCATAGGCGAATTAAAGCCCGGAGATAAAGTTGCATATACCGGAACATCCGGACGGCGATTCCGGAAACATCCGGACACGAAACCGGATGCATCCGGACACTTTGCCGGCTAGTTTGATTGTAAAATAATTGCTGCTTTTCAGCAACAAAAATATTA
>JAAYNX010000034.1 GCA_012520615.1 Clostridiaceae bacterium
ATTTTTTGTTTTAATTGCATATATTGGGCTGATGTATGTTAACGTTATAGTTTTCAGTATTTATGAGGCAACTATGCGGCAACTTGAAGAGGGATACAAATATAAATTGATAGAAAAACAATTAGAGTTACAGCTTAATCACTACAACAAACTTGCAGAAAACCGTGAGGTGCTATCCGAGGTAATCCACGATTTTAAAAACCACCTGAATTGTATTTATAACCTATATAAATATGAAAAAAAGAATGATTTGGGCAATTATATTGAGAATCTTATTAGTATTACAGATCCTGAGAAAGTCATTGATACCGGGAATCCGGTCATAGATGCCGTATTGAGTGAAAAACTCGATATGGCAGATAAAATGGGAATTAAGTTCAGGCATGAGCTCAACCTGCCTTCGAATGTAGAGATAGAGTACACAGATTTATGTATAGTTCTAGGCAATTCATTGGACAATGCAATTGAAGCATGCAAACGCATAAACGACAATATGCTTAACAAGGAAATAAGGCTTTCCATGAATCATCGCGATTCATATATGATAATAGTCATTACCAATACATGCGAGCAACTTCCCATCAAAGGCGAAAAGTTTTATCGTTCATCAAAGCCTTCTCCCGAGCTTCATGGTATTGGGCTTCAGAGTATAGAGAGGACAGTAAAAAAATACAATGGCAATATGGTAGTCAAATGCGAACGAAACATATTTGAACTAGAAATTGTTATGTCGACTGTTTAAGCATATGCCAATATTCGATTCATCAAGTTTTCGCGCAGGAGTGAAATTCCGTTAAAATCCATGTTTTTTATATAATACTTTTCTAGATCATCATGATAGGATTTTGCCATTGCAATGGATTCCACAGCTTTTTGGATAATAGTATCCGCATATAGACTGTTAAAATCAAGCTGGCGTTTGAAGTCACTGATAATCTCACTGCTGCAAAACTCATTCATAAAATATGTTTTATTGTTTTCATTGTTAATATCGCTTATATCATGGTATTCGTTGGCGGTTATCACCGAAACCTTCAGTTCAGGTATTACTATATGCTCAATTCTATTTGGAGACATGGGGCAAAAATATGTCTCTGTATAAAAACCTTTACTTAACGCATCATCCTTTAAACTTTCAAGTATATTTTTTGTGCTGCTTCCGGCAGGAGCACTCAGCCGTATAACTTTATGGTTTATACAAAGGTTATCCAAAAATTCTGAATGACCTTTTGGAGTAATTGCGCTGGCAAAAAGAAGACGTTGCTTTCCGGGAGTTTTAGACGGAGCTCCCGATCCGAACAACTCTGTTTTCAGCTCATGTATAAAAACGGCTTCTTTGCCTTTATCCAATGAGTATTCGAAAATTTTTTCTGTATCTGCCTTAAGTTCAGCGGCAGCCCTTAAATATCTATAGGCTCTTTCGAAACAACTCTTTATTTTTCCGCTGATTTCAAAGATTTCTTCTCTTTCCTCTATGACTCCTTCCTCGTGCCAGAACTCCCCTAAATTTATAATCTCATCCACAGCACCGGGGTAAGCGGGATCCACTATATGGGGCGCAGTACCGTCAATAATTGCAACCAATAGCTTAGGAACAACTATCCCGTCAAGGCTGTTATTATCACTGGAACAATGCATGAATTCAACATCATATCCTTGTTTAGCTAAATCAAGCCCGATTCTTTTCATTAGGGTGCTTTTGCCAGTACCGGGGCCGCCTTTTAAAATAAAAAGACGGTTTGCTGTCGCATAGTCTATTATATATTTGTAATAACTAAAAAAGCCAAGGGGGGTATTTCCGCCTGGGAACATGTGTCTAATTATTCCTTCTACCATAATTTAACCTCTAAAGCCCAAATTCACGCCTTATAGTATATTCTTAATATTGATAACTTATTACATAACAAAAAAATTTATTATCGTTAAGTAAAATGTTACAAGCAATTTGATAAAGCAGCTTAATCTGTTGTTTGTTTAAAAGCTTTTTTTCAAAGCTATAATGCATTATAATTAATAATAAACAAAATATAAGAAGGATGGACAATAAAATGGCGGTTAGAAGGGTTTATGTAGAAAAAAAGCAAGGGTTCGATGTAGAAGCTTCAAAACTGTATTCTGAATTCACAAATAATCTGCTTGTTAAAGGACTTAGCAAAGTCAGAGTTTTTCAGCGCTATGATATAGAGGGCATTACTGACAATGACTATGAAAAGGCAAAGATAACGGTATTTTCTGAACCGCCAGTTGATAACATATATGAAGAAAATCTTGATATTCCAGAGACCGATAGAATTATTGCCATAGAATACCTGCCCGGCCAATATGACCAAAGAGCCGATTCCGCATCTCAATGCGTTCAGTTTATAACTCACGGAGAAAGACCAGATGTAAGAGTTGCCAAACTTATTGTACTATCCGGTGAAATCTCAGATTCAGATTATGAAAAAATAGTTGGCTTTGTTATAAATCCTGTTGAAACACGTAAAGCTTCGCTGGAAAAGCCGGTGACTCTAAAAGAGGAGTACCCGGTTCCTGACGATGTAAAAATTGTTGAGGGCTTTATAGAAATGCCTATCGAAGAATTAAAGATATTGATGGATGAAATGGGTTTTGCAATGTCTCTGGATGATTTGAGCTTTTGCCAGGAATATTTTAGAGACATGGAAGAACGTAACCCGACTATAACCGAGCTTCGTATGATAGATACGTATTGGTCTGACCATTGTAGGCATACCACTTTTTTAACTGAAATACAGGAGGCTGAGTTTA
The DNA here is from genome assembly GCA_012520615.1 of Clostridiaceae bacterium. GTDB lineage: Bacteria > Bacillota > Clostridia > DSM-8532 > DSM-8532 > DTU059. The sequence goes on from JAAYNX010000034.1 coordinate 2,770, forward strand.
CATTAAATCCTGTTGCTCAAAAGATTAAAGGAGTATATGAGGAATATATTGAAATAAGGAAGCAGGTTTATGGTAAAAGGGAGAAGGATATTACACTTATGGATATTGCAACCCTTGCCATGAAACACCTAAAAAAGACGGGACATCTTGATAATCTTGATGAATCTGATGAAATAAACGCATGCAGTATTGTTGTAAAAGCAATCGTTGATGATAAACCTGAAGAATGGCTGGTAATGTTCAAAAATGAAACTCATAACCATCCTACCGAAATTGAGCCTTTCGGTGGAGCGGCTACATGCTTGGGTGGGGCTATAAGAGATCCATTGTCGGGACGCTCCTATGTATATCAGGCTATGAGGGTAACCGGTTCGGCTGATCCTAGAACTCCGCTTGATAAAACCTTACCCGGTAAGCTGCCGCAGAGAGTAATTACAACAAGGGCAGCCCAGGGTTACAGCTCCTATGGTAATCAAATAGGCCTTGCCACAGGTAAAGTTGCCGAGATTTATCACGATGATTATATCGCAAAAAGAATGGAAATCGGTGCAGTAGTAGGCGCCGTGCCAAAAAATAATGTTGTGAGAAAAATGCCCATGCCGGGAGACATAATAATCCTTTTAGGTGGGCGTACTGGAAGAGACGGTTGCGGTGGCGCTACCGGTTCGTCAAAAGAGCATACCATTGAATCTCTTGCCACTTGCGGCGCTGAGGTTCAAAAGGGCAATCCTCCTACGGAAAGAAAGATTCAACGCCTATTTAAAAAGCCTGTAGTTACAAAAATGATTAAAAAGTGTAATGACTTCGGCGCAGGCGGAGTATCGGTAGCAATAGGCGAGTTAGCAGACAGCCTTGAAATAAATCTGGACGCAATCTTAAAAAAATATGAAGGCCTGGATGGCACAGAACTTGCTATTTCTGAATCCCAGGAAAGAATGGCAGTGGTAGTTGCTCCTGAGAATGCAGAGCGATTTATTGCAGAAGCCCGAAAGGAAAATCTTGAGGCAACAATGGTTGCTGTTGTTGATGATTCAGGACGTTTGCGCATGAGCTGGCGAGGTAAAACCATAGTTGATTTAAGCCGCGACTTCCTTAATACCAACGGGGTTAAACAAAGCACATCAGCAAAGGTTTTAGGAGCTGAACTTTCGGATAATACTATCGAGGCTTTGCCTTCCTCCATAGAAAAGTATAGAAATGATCCTTTAGAGGCTTGGATTAGGAATCTGAAAAGACTAAATGTATGCAGCCAAAAGGGTTTAGTAGAAGGCTTTGACAGCACTATTGGCGCTGCAACAGTTCAGATGCCCTTCGGTGGAAAATACCAGCTTACACCTACTGAAGGTATGGTAGCAAAGCTGCCTGTAGAAAGCGGTAAAACCACCACCGGCACCATAATGACTTATGGATTTAACCCTGAGATATCCAAGTGGAGCCCGTTTCACGGTGCGATATATGCCGTGGTAGAATCCCTTGCCAGACTTGTTGCTATGGGAGGAGATTACAAACAAGCAAGGTTGACATTTCAAGAGTATTTCGAGAAATTAGGCACTGATCCTGAAAAATGGGGTAAGCCTTTGTCAGCTCTATTAGGGGCTTTCCATGCACAAAATGAACTTAAAGTAGCTTCTATCGGCGGTAAGGATAGTATGTCGGGTACTTTTAACGATCTCCATGTACCTCCTACATTGGTTTCTTTTGCATTAGCCCCTACTAATGTTACCAATGTTATATCGCCGGAATTTAAAAAAGTTGGATGCCGTTTGGTATTACTGTCCATAAGAAAAGATGAGATGCTTCTTCCTGATTTTAAACAGATTGATAAAACCTTTACTAAAATAAATACAATGATTAAGGACAAAGTGATTTTATCGGCAGCCTCACTGAAAGCAGGAGGACTGGCAGAGGCATTATGTAAAATGGCCTTTGGAAACGGTATAGGAGCCAACATTGAGGATTTGAGCTTTGATCGTCTATTTAAGCTTGACTACGGTGCTATTCTGGTGGAGATTGATGAAGGATATGACATATCAGAATTGCTTGCAGACCTTGATTATACAATTGTTGGAACCACTATTTCTGAGCCGGTTATAAAAACATTGCATGGAACCGTTCCTCTTGAAAAACTACAAGGGGCCTGGGAGGGAACTTTGGAAAAAATATTCCCTACCAAAACCGACGAAGATATTAACAGGGTTAAAGCTATCAGCTACACCCATGGAAAAAAATACGCCAGGGATTCCCATATAGCAAGACCGAGAGTTTTTATTCCTGTTTTTCCTGGGACAAACTGTGAATACGATGTTAAGCGTAAATTTGACTCGGCAGGCGCAATAACTGAGGTTTTTGTACTAAAAAATCTCACAGCGTTGGAAATAGAAGATTCTGTTACTGAAATGAAAAAGCGTATAGATGAAAGTAACATTATTATGATTCCCGGTGGATTTAGTGCCGGTGATGAACCTGAGGGATCAGGGAAATTTATAGCTACCGTATTTAGAAATCCCTATCTTACTGAAGCTATTATGAACCTTTTGAATAATAGAGATGGCCTTATGCTGGGTATCTGCAACGGATTCCAGGCTCTTGTCAAATTAGGGCTGCTTCCCTATGGCGAAATAAGGCCTCTTGATGAAACCAGCCCTACTTTGACATTTAATACAATAGGGCGACATGTATCATCATTGATTAACACAAGAGTTGCATCTAATCTTTCGCCTTGGTTATCCAAAGTTCAGGTCGGAGATATTTATACTGTTGCTGTTTCCCACGGTGAGGGAAGATTCGTGGCAAATCCTTCTGTTTTGGAAGAATTGGAGAGAAACGGACAAATTGCAACACAGTATGTAGACCTTGAAGGAAACCCAACTATGGATATCAGGTACAATCCCAACGGCTCGGTACTGGCAATTGAAGGTATTACTAGCAAGGATGGCAGGATATTTGGGAAAATGGCTCATGATGAGCGTTATACTTCAAATACCTTTATGAATGTCCCGGGTAAGAAGGATCAAAGAATATTTGAATCCGGTGTTGAATACTTTCTATAATGTCCCGCCAATCAGCCTTATTTGTTGTAGTGCGGCTAACGCATGAAAATTAAGGGTGAAGGTTCTTTTAATTGATTTGTAGAAGGGAACATACTATGCAAACAGCATCAAAGCATAAAATGCAAAATGCAGATATATGTTCTACAAACAATATGCTGCAACATAAAGTTAGGTTGAAGGGGAAGAAACGAAAAAGAAATTCTCTTTTAATAGCCCTATTATTAGCTGTGGTTATTTTATCGTCATGCGGGAGAGTTATTATGGGAGAGCCGCGTAATCAGGATGCCTATAATCCTGTAGAAGAAATAGAGTTAAATACACAGGAGCCCGAATCAAACATAAGTCCAGAGAAGACACCTATGCCGCCAGAACCTTCTGTCAATGGAGGGGAAGAATTATCTTCCCCCGAACCAGATAAAACTCCTGATACAAATGAAAGCGTGGGCACATCTCCTCAGCCCACCCCGACCCCGACCCCGACACCTACACATACTCCAACTCCGGTTCCTACACCAGAAGCGACAACATCTCCTCCGCCATCTGATGCCGAGGTTAATAATATTGTGAATCCGTATGTACCCTATACATACGAGCAAATGAAAGATGAAAGCATTAAACTTGCCGAGTTATATCCGGAGATTATTTCTCTCGACAGTATAGGCTTTTCGGTGGAAGGAAGGGAGCTTACCCTTATCAAGCTTGGAAAGGGCGAGAAGAAGATAATTCTTTGCGGATCCCATCATGCAAGAGAATATATTTCAAGCTCATATTTGATGAAAATGATTGAAGAATACTCCAAAGCATATACAAGCGGGCAGAATTTTGGAAAATACAATGTTAAGGAAATGCTAGACAATATATGCATTTACATAGTCCCCATGGTTAATCCTGATGGAGTGAACCTTGTTAATAAAGGCGTTAGCTCAGTAAACGATCAGGAGGCTGTTGAAGCAATGGTGCTGTTAAGGCCAAGTTACAGAGAATGGAAGGCAAATGTAAACGGTGTTGATTTAAATCGCCAATATCCCACCAAGTGGAAAGAAAAATATGATGAAGTGGGAAAGCCTGCCTCGGAGAGTTTTAAAGGAACCGCAGCTGCTACTGAACCTGAAATTCAAGCGATGATGAAGGTTTCGAAAGATAATGAGTTCATATTGGCCGCATCGTTTCATACGAAAGGGAATGTGATTTACTGGGCTGACAGTGGAACTGTGGACTTAATCCCCGGTGTAAAAGACATGGCAAAAAGGCTGTCATCACTAACAAAATATCAGAGGATGCCAATTTCCGAAGATCCATCAATATATGGAGCCGGATATGAAAACTGGTTCAGAGCAGAATTCTTGCGTCCTGCATTTTGCATTGAATTAACCCCTTACAACAATACCGATGTGCCCCATGATGATAAGAAATTTGATAGTCTGGTTTGGAATAATGCTAGGTACATAGGTCTGTTTATGGCTGATGAGGCTCTTCGCAGGCAATAATATCATTCTATGGACAATGATTTATAGATTCTTTATAATTAATTCTGTTGTTTCCTGTTGTTTCGCAACGGATATTAAGTTGCTCTGTAAATTATTTTAGTTTATTTCTAATCCTTCTGTTCGTTGTTCATAACAAAGGATATAATTGTTGTGTAAACAATAAATAATAATGCAAATATTTAAGAAACTGATATATGACAAGGTAGAATCAATCCTATGTTCAATATAATCTAAGATGAGGTGTTTATTAATGTCCCGACCATATCGCAAAAAGCGCAGATTCAATCCACGTAAATTTATTTTATTTCTGTTCTTTGTTGTAGTATTTGTTACGGTAATCGTTCTTGCCATAAATGGGAAACTTCCCTTTATGCCCGATAATCTTAAGGCTCAAGGGGAATCAAGTCCACCTACCACTACCAATATGA
>JAAYNX010000058.1 GCA_012520615.1 Clostridiaceae bacterium
CAGATAGCAAAAGGGGCATTCAAATAAAGGAGGCATCAGTTCATGGATTTATTAAAACAAATGGCTGATGCCTTTGTTCTTCTTATTCGTGTAGGAGCAGTCTTTCGCTGGGTCTACTGCCTAATAAGGATGGGGATGAGTGAGGAAGAAGCAGGAATGTATAAGAAACGGGCGAAGAATACGATTGTGTTTTATGTGATAGCTGAGTGTATATGGCAGATTAAGGAGATGGTTTTGGGGTATTATTTATGATTCACAAATTAAGAATACTCCCAAGCTTGTTGTTTTAACCCATTCACTGCATTAATTAAACTATTTGCAATGTAATTAATGAATACTAAAATGTGGTATATTTATATTTGGGTGGGAAAAAATCAACGTGATTATTGATGTGCTTTAGAAAAAACGAGGAGGAGTATGCATGTGTTTTTAGTAAGAAATACACATGTAACATGACTATGTAGAACGTGATAATGGAATTGGAAAAGGCTAAGCGAGTTCTCTTGGTGATAAACAAACTGATGCTTTCTGAGCAAAGCTTTGCAGTTAAAGTAGCATTTAATTACGATGGCAGTATAATGGAGATTGCAACTAATGATAAAAGGGAAGTAAAAGCTGATGAAATAAAGTCTTCTAATGTTTCTGATGTGGCAGATACCGTTAATACGGGCAATATCGTTTTAGTCGCCCTTGATCTTGACGGAGATCATATGGATATAAGTGTAGATCAAAACGGCAATGTTTTTGTTAACGGAGAAAAAGTATAATATTTTAAATAAATCAGCTGTACCGATAGTGGTTTTAATAGATACAGGCAATCAGAACAGTGGTTAATGAAAAGCTCCAACCCGATGGTTGAGGCTTTTCACACTCCGAACGAAGCTAACATTCAGTAGGTCAGATCGGAAAAGCATTCCGAATGAAATTACGCCCGGCAATTAAGTTCGAGCAAATGGAGTTGTGTTCTCCACAAAATATTAATATTTTTCAAAGATGCTGCTTTTGTTAGCGCCTGCATAATTATAATTAGTTTTGCGGACCTTGAAAACTATATTGAAGTGTTCGGATGATTTTTATCCGGTGTGTCTGACAAAGCGTATTCAGGGAGGATTTTATGAGTAATAGCCAAAAAGTTTTAACACGCGATGAAGCCGACAAACTGATGGGGGAACATGTAATAATACCCGAAGGATATACTGAGATTGAATATAGAGCTTTCTTGAACCGTACAGATATCGTTCATCTGGAAATACCGGCAAGCATAAAAAAAATCGATGCATGGGCATGGGCGAACAAAAGTAGTCAAATGGCCAGGATATCTGTAGACCCGGAAAATATGTATTACTCAAGTCTGGAAGGTGTCCTCTTCAATAAAGATGGAACAGAGTTATTTAGTTGTCCTCCCAAAAAGGAAGGAGATGCATATACAATTCCTACCGGCGTAACTAAGATTGGTATAGGTGCTTTTTATGGTTGTAAAACTCTTAAGCAAATAATTCTGCCGGAAGGAATAAGTAATATAGAAGATAGGGCTTTTTGCGCTTGTTATCAACTAATGCATATTAATATACCCGATACTATTAAATACATAAACAGCGAAGTTTTTCTAAGTTGTTGGGATCTGAAAGAAATTACTTTACCACCTGACATCAAAGAAATCGGAGGTGAGGCATTCAGAGCATGTAGAAAAACCACCGATTTGACAGTTATCGAAAAACCTGAATTTGATAAATGTGAAAAAATAGTTTTTATACCGGATGGCAGCAAAGGTTTAGTTATAAGATGTTATAAGGATTCAGTCGCCCACAAATATGCTCTGGAAAATAATTTGGATTTTGAACTGATCTCAGTATAACACCAATAAAAGAACAATAATAGCTGATTCTATAAAAAGTGCCAGGATATATAAATCCCCGGACCTTTTATAGTTCATTGAATATTTGTTTATATATAGGGAGGAAAACCATGAAACAATTTTATGCTTCCAATTTTGCAGGACAAATTATATATGTGGAGTATGCAACATTAAAGGGCGATAATGAGGGTTATCAGGAATACTTAGACAGAG
>JAAYNX010000017.1 GCA_012520615.1 Clostridiaceae bacterium
GATTTTTGATATACCTCATAACTTTCTCAAAATGCTTCATTCCTGTGGCAAGTATGAGATTATATGATATTTCATCGCCATGAAGGTTAATCATATCCCTGACACATTCGTTTATATGCTCGGCACCCAAACTACCCCCGAAAATTACCACCAAAGGTACATCCTCTGCCATACCTAGATTCTCCCTTGCTTTTGCACGGTCAAGCAAGAATAAATCATTTCTGATTGGATTCCCTGTGAGAGTTATCTTCGCTTTGCCTTTAAACCTGGAACGGGCTTCCTCAAAGCTTATGGCAACCTCATCCACATAGCGGGCAAGAATCTTATTTGTAATTCCGGGAAAAGCGTTTTGCTCATGAATTATTGTTGGAATCTTTTTAAGTGCGGCACTAAAGACCACAGGGAAACAGACATAACCTCCGGTACCTATTACAGCATCAGGTTCGAATTCTCTGAAAATCTCTTTTATAGAGCCGAAACTATTAATTAATTTTCCGACTGTTTTTAAGTTATCAAGGGATAGTTTTCGTCTTAACCCTTTAACGTCAATGTATTTAATCTCAAATCCTTCCCGGGGAACGAGTTTACCTTCCAAACCTCTTTGGGTTCCCACAAAAAGAATCTCCGCATCAGGCTCGTTTGTAAGAATTTCTTTTGCAATGGCAATACCGGGATTAATATGGCCCCCTGTGCCACCGCCTGATATTATATATTTCATAATTCACCGACTTTCCGAGATGAAGAATTTCGTTTTGTTCCATAGCTGTCCTTGTTGTTTCCTATAATACCGAAATTTGTTGAGGCGGTTCCTTTAGAAATATTAAGTAAAATTCCTACCGATGTCAACAAAAACACCGTTGAGGTACCACCCGCACTGAAGAAGGGCAACGGCATACCGGTTGTAGGAATTGTTGAGGTGACAACTGCAATATTTATTATGGCCTCCAAGGCAATTAAAGAAGTAATGCCTGTTGCAAGCAGGCTTCCCATCATATCCGGTGCGTTCATAGCAACCTTCACGCCTCTCCATATAAAGAGCATGAATAGAAGGATTACTGTGAAAGCTCCCACAAAGCCAAGTTCCTCGGCTAATATGGCAAATATAAAGTCATTATGTGGCTCAGGAAGATATAAGTTCTTTTGGAGACTTCTGCCCAATCCCCTTCCAAAGACCGATCCCGACGCTATGGCATATAGAGAATTCACAACCTGGAATCCGTCTCCCTGGCTGTATTTGAATGGATCCAAGAATGCAATGATACGATTTACACGGTATTGCTTGCTCATTATAAGTTTCCACCCGATAATACCCACAGGCACGGCAAGAGCAACGAAATGCCTTATTCTTGCCCCTGCACAAAACAAAATAATAATTGACACCAGAATAATAAGAATAATAGCACTCATATGCGGCTCAAAGAAAAGCAAACCTGCCGTTACACCTACCACAATAAGGTAGGGTACCAGCCCGGTAAAAAAGTAATCTAATCTGTTGCTGTTTTTTGATAAGCTGAAGGATAAAAATAGTATTACTGCTATTTTTGTAAATTCGGAAGGTTGGAATGTTGTAAACCCTAGATTAAACCATCTTCTAGATTCGTTGATAACTGTTCCTATTCCCGGGATAAGAACCAAGGAAAGCATAATTGTGCTTATAACCATCAGAATAGGTGAGCTGCTTGCAATTCTATGGTAATCGACGTTCGAAAAAACAAGCATACTGATTACACCGATTGTTCCCCAAAGTAATTGCCTTATCAGAAAGTGGTATTTGTTGTTTTGGTAGTACTGGGCACTATAAGAGCTGGCACTAAAAACCATAACTGTTCCTATGGCCAGCATAACTAACACTGTAAAGAGGATCCAAAAATCATACTCTCTTTTTCTCAACTAAATCACCTCATAAGAAGGAAAGCCAAAACACTGCTGAAAATAGTTATAATAGTAAATATAGTTACCACCTTGATTTCTTTCCATCCCTTTTGCTCGTAATGGTGGTGGAGAGGAGCCATTAAAAACACTCTCTTCCCCGTCCTTTTAAAATGAATTACCTGTATCATTACAGATAATGTTTCAGCTACGAAAATTATTCCTGCCAATGCTAAAAGTACAGATGTCCCTGTTAAAATAGCCGCTGATGCTAAGGCTCCTCCAATGGCTAAAGAGCCGGTATCACCCATAAAAACCTTTGCCGGATAAAGGTTGTATACCAAGAATCCCAATATGCCTCCGGCGAGTATGGCACAGAATATCCTGATATAATCCCATTCACTGTTGAACATTGTCGCAACGGAAAAAAACAATAATACGATTGTGGTCACAGAGCTTGCAAGGCCATCAAGACCATCTGTTAGATTTACCGCATTTGTAAAAGCTATAAGCACGAAAATACTAAAGGGTATAGCAATTACTAAAGGCATTATTATTGGTTTATAATAGCCCAGAAACGGCAAAATCAGCGTCTTGGCTTCTTCTGTATAGGAAGCTGCATACCATGTGAATATGCCCGACACAAGCAAAAGCCCATTTATTTTTTGCATAGGTGAAAGGCCGGCGTTATTCTTTCTTTTTATCTTCAAATAATCATCTAGAAAACCAACGAAAGCAAAGCCCATAGTTACAAGAACAAGAGGCAGAATTCTAGCATCAGAGAAACTGTATATAACACCAAGAATCAAAACAGGTAGCAGAAAAATGATTCCTCCCATTGTGGGGGTACCTTGTTTTACTTTATGGCTTTCCGGGCCTTCTTCTCTTATCATTTGACCGAACTTAAAGTTTTTCAACAATGGAATTAGAATCTTCCCGGCGGCCAAAGATATAAAAAAGCTAATAAAATATGCAATAATTTGCGGTGGTATAGTCTTAAGTATTTCAAACATATTTATTTAATTCTTCTGAAAGCAGCTCCTGTACCAGAATATCCAATTTAATCATACGGGAGCCCTTAAAAAGAAGAACATCTCCTTTCTGTACAAGGGCTTCTATATAGGGTTTAGCCTCCGAAGCAGTGTTGAATAATCGGGTTATAGTTTTTGAGGAAGAATCTTCCTCCGCTCCTTCTACATACCATTTTGCCAAGCTTCCTATAGCCACCATATATTCTATGCCAGATTCTGAAACAAGCCTACCTATTTTTTTGTGAGCTTCTTGGGCCCAATCTCCAAGCTCAAGCATATCACCTAGAATAGCCCATCTTCTTCGTGGCCCTGCAATTTCACATAACACCTCTAAGGCAGCAGTCATTGAAGATGGCGCAGCATTGTAAGAATCATTTATAAACTTAATTCCGTCCTTATCCTCGATACTCAGGCGCATCTGCCCTCCTGAGAATCCCTCAAGACCTTTTCTGATTTCACTTTCGTTCATATTGAGGGTTTCAGCTACTGCTATTCCTGCAAGAGCATTATGTACATTATGAAGTCCCGGCGCAGGTATAAAGAGTTTCATGTCGTTTTTATCAGTTTTTACCTGAAAATATACTCCTTCTTCTCCTTTCGAAGACAGGTCATATGCCCATATATCTTGGTTTTCGTCGATTCCGTAGAATAATGTTTTATGCTGCAGCAGACCCTTTAAACCTGATAACAGCTCATCATCGCCGTTTAAGATTACAACTCCCTGCTTTTTCATACCATTCAGAATCTCAAGCTTCGCTTTGAGTATGTTCTGCCTTGTGCCGAGTCTTTCAATATGAGAGATGCCTATATTCGTAATAACCGAGATATCGGGATTGACAATATAAGATAGAGTGCTGATTTCGCCAAATCCTCTCATCCCCATTTCAAACACTGCTACCTCATGTTCATCATCCAGTTCAAGAACTGAAAGGGGCAATCCTATATCATTATTAAAATTCCCCTTGCTTTTATGAACATTATATTTAGCCGCAAGAATAGCCGAAATCATTTCTTTAGTGCTGGTTTTGCCTACACTTCCCGTAACTGCAACAATAGGTATACTAAATAACTTCCTATATTCATGGGCAAGCATCCCAAGGGCTTTCAAAGTATCTGTCACGAAAATAGCAGAGGTATTATCAGGAAGTGCTATTCCTTCCCGAACCATAACAAGCGATGCGCCGTTTGCTACTGCCTGCTTAATATAATCGTGACCATCGAAACGTTCACCCTTTATGGCTATAAAGAGAGAACCTTTCTTTAATGTACGAGTGTCGATGGAAACTTGATTTACAACTATTTCAGAAGATGCCGCAAGTTTCCCCTGAACCATTTTGGAAATAGTTTCAGCGCTTAGAGACTTCAAACCGATCACCCTTCTTCCCTAAGTATATTTTCCACAATTTCTCTTTCGTCGTAATGTATTGTCTTGTCTTTAAATATCTGATAAGTTTCATGACCCTTTCCCGATAATACTATGATATCATCTTTTTTTGCATTACCCATAGCATATCGTATTGCCTCTGTTCTGTCTTCAATTACTATATATTTACCCTCAGTTTGCTTTATTCCTCTCTCAATATCAATTAAAATTTCTGAAGGAACTTCCGTTCTTGGATTATCAGATGTAATAATGGTGAAATCAGCTATACGCCCTGATATCTCTCCCATGGCAGGGCGCTTTGACTTGTCTCTGTCGCCGCCGCATCCAAAAACGCTTATCAGGCGACCCTTTACAAAATCCTTTACGGTGGTAAGTATATTCTCAAGGCTGTCGGGTGTATGAGCATAATCAATCATAACAGTGTACGGTTTGCCCGGTGTCGGCACTACCTCTGCCCTTCCGGGTATTTGCACATCCAATAGTCCTTCTTTTATAGTCTGGGGCTCAATTCCCATTAGCCCGCATATTGAAATAGCGGCTAAAGAATTGTAAACACTGAATAAACCGGGTACAGAAACCTTAAAAGTATCTGTGAACCAAGGGGTTATACATTCAAATTCCACTGAGTCCGAATGAGTAATAATATTTTTCGCCCTAACATCCGCTTCCTTTTCAATGGCATAGGTATATATCTCGCATTTAGCCTCTTGTGCTATTATTTCCCCTTGCGGTGAATCTATGTTTACTATTGCTCTTTTACAAAGCCGGAACAGCTTCTTTTTGGAATTAAAATAGTCCTCCATGTCAGGATGTTCAAAGCCACCGATATGATCCTTCGAAAAGTTTGTAAATACTCCGATATCAAAATCACAGGAATTGACACGTTTTAACTTAAGACCTTGGGATGACACTTCCATAACCACCGTGCCAGCACCTTTATCCCGCATTTTTTCAAATGTTTCCTGAAGATCATAGGACTCAGGAGTGGTTCTTCTTGCAGGAATTTTTTCGTTTCCAATGCAAGTGGCAACAGTTCCGATAAGCCCTACCGTATCCCCGGCCTTCTCTAAAATTGATTTTACCATATATGTTGTGGTTGTTTTGCCCTTAGTTCCGGTAATTCCTATTAGTTTCATTTCCTTTGAAGGGTTTCCAAACCATTGAGCCGATATATTCGCCAACGCTTCACGGGTATCGGCAACTTTTACAATAGTGGCCTCCCCGATTATTGAAACGTCCTTTTCAACAACAAGCGCTGTGGCACCGTTATCTACCGCCTGCTGGGCATAATAATGTCCGTCGGTGGCAAAACCATCTATACATATAAAGAGATAACCGGGAAGAGATTTTCTTGAATCATATGTAACACCCCTGATGTCAATATCAATACTCCCTTTCATCTCCAAGACGTCTGTATTTTTTAACAACTCATTCAACAACATAACTAATCCACCTCATTCTATTTATCGGCATAATTATCCCTGCTAGGAAGCCAGCGCAATTCTACTGCTTCCATCGGCCTATTGTTGGTTTGACCTCAGAAGGTGCCGTGAGTGATATCCGGATGGATTTTCACAGCGGCGCAGCTGATTCACTCAACAGGCACCAAATCACTATATATAAATTATATCCTACTAGCCTTAGTCCCCTATCATTTCCACAAAGCTTATCTCTACTACCTGCCCTTTGCTAAGTTGAGTTCCGGCTGGATATTCCTGTTTTTGAACCACTCCGCTTCCATGAATACGGATATTGAGGCCTACTCTCTCCAAAACTTCTATAGCTTCCGCAACAGTTCTGTCTTTGAGGTCAGGCATTGTAACCGTTATTTCTGCCTGATTCTCGTCTGTATATAGAATTACAGTTGACTTTTGCGGGATCGAGAAATCAGCTTTTGGAGTTTGATTATATATGATGGCATCCGGATCGGTTTTTTCACCTTCTACCTCATATTCTAAACCAAATGCTTTTAGCTTTGACTCGGCATCTGCCAGAGAGTATCCTACAACATTGGGAACATATACTTCCTGTGCCATCTCCTGCTTGTCTTTTTCAGTATATTCCCTTTCCACCTGCATGTACTTAAGTATTTCCTCGGTGAGGGCTCCGGCAACTGGAGCTGCCAGAATACCGCCTGATCTTAAGTGCATCTCATTTTGAGGGTGATCCAATACAACGAGAACACAGACTTCCGGTTTATTTGCCGGGGCAATAGCCATAAAAGATACGACATAACGGCCTTCGGAATCTGTTTGCAGAGTTTGTGAAGTACCAGTTTTTCCTCCGATACGATAACCGCTAACATACGCATTTCTACCGGTTCCTTCCGATACTACACCCTCCAGAACTTCTCGCACCGTTTGTGCGGTTTGCTCTGATATAACCTTTCTTATAACCTGCGGTTCAACCTTTTTAATGATATTGCCTTCGCTGTCGCTTATCTGCTTTATTATTGTAGGTTTCAGCAGATTTCCTCCATTTGCTATGGCGGCGTATGCTGTAATCATTTGAATGGGACTTATCTGAAAACGCTGTCCAAATGAAGAAACCGCAAGATCTATTTCTTTTGGGTCCTTGTGCTGAAGGTTTCTGTATTCCTCATTGGAGGGTTCTCCCTGGAGTTCTATTCCAGTTCTTTCAGTAAAACCGAACAGGCGAAAATAATTATAGAATTTAGCTATACCAAGATCCATACCCGTCTTAACAAAAACAGGGTTACAGGAATTATATACCGCATGTAAGAAGTCTTCAGCCCCGTGTCCACCCTTGCGCCAACAATTGATGGTATGGCCTGCTAAAGATATGGGCTTGCATACCTCTGGGGTATCTAGCGTTACAACATTCTCTTCAAGAGCTGCCGCAGCTGTTATTGCTTTAAAGACCGAACCGGGCTCATATGTGTCCATAACAGCCTTATTTCTAAACACTGTCTGCCAGAGATATTCACTGTCTTCGGCATCATCAAAACCTTTCCAATCTTCATCCAAAAGGCCTAGCGGCAAAGCATCGGGGTTATTTGGATCAAAATCCGGTTTTGATACCATTGCCAGAATTTCTCCGGTGTTTGGATTCATAACTATGCATGTGGCGCCACGCTTCAGATTATAATCCAGAACAGCTTGATCCATAGCCTTTTCGGCCAGGTATTGTATTGTCTCATCTATTGTAAGATATACATCGTAACCATCTATGGCATCAATATATCGTTCCTTGGAAAAGCTGATCTGGCGCCCTAAAACATCCACTTCATTCATGATTTTCCCCGGAACACCTTTTAGAGTGCTTTCCAGTACCATTTCAATACCATTCAAGCCTTGGTCGTCACTGCCTGTAAAGCCAAGAACATGGGATGCAAGATTGCCTTTTGGGTAATATCTCTTTGAATCCTCGTCTACGTAAATGCTCCAAAGTCCGGCATTAGAAACATAAGCTCTGACTTGTGAGCCTGTATCCCGGTCTATCTTTCTCTTTATAAACTCAAAACGTGAATTAGCCTGGAATTTCTTCATAATTATTTCCGAATCCATTCCTAACATGGCCCCAAGATCATTAGCAATGGACCGGAGTTTGGTTTCATCTCCGCCCACCGCGTCTCTGAGTTCCTTTGGATTTACTCCTACTGTATCGACTGATGCGCTTATGGCAAGACCTTTGCCGTTTCTGTCATAGATAGTCCCTCTTTTAGGGTTGATTAGTCTTTTTTGTGTCTGATTGCTATAAGCTCTTTTCTGATACTCTTCACCTTTAACAAATTGAATATACCCTAAGCGATATATCAAAAAAAACAAACAAAAAGTAAAAAACAGCAGCATAAAGAATTCCCTCTTCTTTATCTTAATACTGCTGGGTTTATCCGAAACTTTTTTCTTGTCGGTTATGCTTCTTGTATTTTTCACGGTAGTCTTTTTCATGATTTTTTTCCTGTGATTGTAATTACTGCCTTTCATGAATCAGCCTCCTAAAACGAGAATAAAGTTTTCCTCACCTCCAAGGAAACGGGTGATGTCATTATAACGAGAGTATAGACTTCTCCCACCACCATTGTAGTAAGTTGGGGTTACTGCCTCCCTCGAGTTTCAATGACTCGGTACCCGTTCGAAATCTTTGATTTCGGTAACGGGTGATGTCATTACAAAAAAGGGCCCCCGACTGATTTTATTAAACAAAATATCAATCCAAAGTCCCCTCTTACTTCTAATTTAATATATATTAGCACACACCATATTTCTTGTCTATTTTTAATGAAAACCTAATTTTACTTGTTTCCATTATGGCAAAATTGCTTTTGCCGTGTTTATAACTTTTTCCATAAGAGAAGTGTTTTTTGTCGTGTTGTCTATGTATTCATGGTCCAGCACGACACTGTAATTACTTTTTGGCACGCTTACTAAAACTAGCTGATAGCTTTCCGGAGTATGCATATGAAGCTTTGTTTCGGCTATTTCCTTAACTCTGTTCAAATCAATGCTTGTTTCAATATCCACATTCAACATGCGGTTTTCATCACGTAGCCGATTATATTTTTCATTTAATGCGCCCATCCGGGAATTCAAATCGGTAATTACACAAAAACGATAAAGAATAACGAAGCACACACTTACAACAAATAGAACTGAAAATACCAATTTAGCTTTCGGTATATTTGATTTTTGCGGAATAGGCCGGATTGCTTCTTTTCTTTGAATCCTTTGCTGCTCTATGGGTTGTTCTGCTCTTTGTGCCATTTTAGGCGCAGCGCTTCCGTAGATGTAGCTGTTCTTCCTATCCATGCATTTTCCTCCTTTGTAAGTTTAACTTCATAAGAATCAAAAACCCTGAAATCAGAGTTTCCTGATTCAGGTTTTTGATTGTAATCTTTTGTGCTTCATTCCTGATAGCATATAATCAGGCTTTTTCTTTGGTATGGTATTTTATCTTTTGTACATCGGTTAGTTTTTTCTTTTGTAAGTCATATAGACTAATCTCGAAAGTAAATTACAATGATTTGACTTTTGTGCCTTCTTTCTGATTAAAAATAATCAGTTTAATCTTTAAGTATTTTAAAAATCTTTCGTACTTTGTACCAGATTGCCATAGCAATAAGGTATTTATCTTTTGTATTTTCCCTGATTGATAAATCAGGTTTTGATGTTATGTAAACGTATAGTGAGTTTTAAGTTTATGCATTCATTAGAGTTTTTCTGCTACACGAAGCTTCGCGCTCCTTGCTCGCGGGTTTTCATCCAGTTCTTTTTCCGATGCGGTTATGGGCTTACGGGTTATTACTCTAAGCTTTGGTTTGAACCCACAAACGCATTTTGGGAAATTCCGCGGACAAACACAACCTTGAGCCTGTTTCTGAAAAGCTTTTTTCACAATTCTGTCTTCCAGCGAGTGAAAACTGATGATTGCAAGACGTCCCCCTGTGCTTAACATATCAGTCACTATATCAAGTGAATTTTCAAGAACCTCAAGTTCGCGGTTAACCGCTATTCTCAATGCCTGAAAGGTTCTCTTAGCAGGATGGGGGCCTTCGCGTCTGGCTGCCGCCGGTATAGCCGACTTAATGATGTCCACCAGTTCGCCTGTTGTGTTTATCTTTTGTACTTCACGACTCCTGACAATGAACTCTGCAATCCTCGTTGCCCATTTTTCTTCTCCGTATTCTCGTATAATACTGGCAATGTCATCTTTCGTCCATGTATTAACTAAAATATGAGCATCAAAAGCAGCGTTTTGGTTCATTCTCATGTCGAGGGGCGCATCATGCTGATAGGAAAAACCTCTCTCTCCTTCGTCTAGCTGATGTGAGGATACTCCCAAATCAAGCAGCACACCATCAACAGAGTCTATCTTTTGTGCTTTTAGGACTTCTCTTATGTTTTCAAAGTTCGTATGCGCAATAATTACATTTGCTTTTATGTCTATACTTGAAAATTTCTTTTTTGCAGCTTCAATTGCGTTTTTGTCTTGATCAATACCTACTAAGGTACCATTTGGTCCAAGACGTTTGATAATCTCGGAAGAATGCCCTCCACCGCCTAATGTACCGTCAACATAAACTCCATTTTGGCGAATCTTCAGGAATTCTATGCACTCCTCCAGCATAATGGGTTTGTGTTCGAACTCCATTGCATTTACTTCTTTCTTTTAAAAATCAATATCCAATGATTCAAGCAGCCCACCGATGTCTTCAACTTCTGTTTCTTTAACGTTTTCTGAGTTCCAGATTTCAATGCGATTAACAGTACCGATAAAAACTACGTCCCTTTGAAGCTCCGCTTTTTCTCGTAATTCTGCAGGTATTAAAATGCGTCCTTGGCTGTCCATATCGCAATTGGTGGCATTTGAGCAAAAATGTCTGATGATCATGCGGCTGTCTTTCTTAGATGTGGGAAGTTGTTGAAGTTTTTCAACGAATTTTTTCCATTCATCCATTGGATAAATGTATAAACTTTTCTCTTCAGAGCCTCTGGTAAGAACAAAACGATCTCCTAAATCGCCACGGAATGCTGCAGGCACAAACACACGACCTTTTGGGTCCAGTACATTTGTGTACTTTCCTATGAGCATTCCTCTCACCTCCACCACTTCGCTCCACTTGTCCCCACTTCAATAGTATTCTACTCCAAGTATCGGCACCCGTCAACCCCTTCATAAGTCCTATATAGACGCAAAAAGAAGGCATTTCATTTGAAATGCCTTCTTCCAAAAAAGATTGTTAAAGCAATACACAACATCTTGTGTTTTATCTCTCTTAAAACTACAAAATGTACCGTCCCACCTTATAGCTCAATATTCTGTTTGAAAGTTCATTGATTTTTTGTAATATAATTTTAATATTTCATTTATGCCTCGAACATAGGTCGCTGTCGTCGCATAGAAATACTAACTATTATACCTATGGCAATATAGCAAACAATCATGTATGTTCCGCCATAGCTAATAAAGGGAAGGGGAATACCCGTAACGGGAAGCATACGAAGATTCATACCTATATTTTCAACAAAGTGGAACAAAAACATTGCCATAAGGCCTATAACAATATAGGACCCAAATTGGTCCTTGGCATAGCGCGATATATACAAACACCTCAACAAGAGAACCATAAATAATACTACAACTAATACCGCACCTAAGAACCCCCACTCTTCACCTATAACAGCAAAAATAGAGTCGCTCTCTACCACAGGAACATTCTTGGCTGCCTTCTCGGTACCTTTTTCAACCCCGGTAAGCATTCCCGAGCCTATGTACCTGATAGCCATTCGAATCTGATAATCAGTAGTTCTGGCGTATGCATCAGGATTCAAAAATGATAATATTCTATTGAGTTGGCGGGTATTAAAAACCTTCTCCAAAACGCTGAACCATAAAATAGGTAACGATATTAGCCCCGCCCCAAGGGTTATCAAAATAATACGATATTTTATACCAAACACAAATATCATACATGCCAGCATGAATATATAAACTACTGACGTGCCGAAGTCAGGCTGAAGCATTACTAACACCACCAGACCGGCGCTTGTCAGCCCAAGCCAGATGTAGTTCAATCCACCGTTTCCTTGCTTTATCCTTTCGAGAAAAACAGCCGCTACTATTGTAAGGGTAATCTTACCCAGCTCAGATGGCTGAAAGGAGGCCGGGCCGAGATCTATCCAGCCCTTGGTTCCGTATTCCTCTCTGCCCTTACCGATAATCAGAACCAAAACCAGCAGAAACACAGTTCCACAGTATGCTATGATACTTAAGAATCTGAAATCCTTGTAATCCAACATCATAATAATTGCCATGCAGCCTATACCGATTATCGATGCTATAAGTTGCTTGGAGAAAAACGATGGCTGATTCAGGTGATCTGAAACACTCTTCATGGCGAACAAACCAAGGGTGTTAAGTATCAAAACCGTAATTATTATAATCCAATCTATATTCTTTATAAGAGGATGTTGCTTGTTTTTTTCTATTGAAACCATTTATTAATCCTGCTCCGTATCTTGTTCTTCCTCTTTCATCTGCTCAATGACTTCGGAGTATTCGCTTGGTTCCGCATCTTCATTGTCGGATTCTAATTCAGCTATCTGTGACTTCTTTGTAAGATTTATAAGCCAGATAAATGCACCTACGAATACCAATGCGGCAAAGACCTGGTTATAGCGAACATTTCCGCCACCTGCTAAATCTAAATCGAATTTGTCTGTTCTCAGGAATTCCATCATGAAACGCACAAGGCTGTAAAGCATTAAATAAATAGCAAGCACACTGCCTTTGACTTTCTTGTTTTTACGAAGCTTGAGAAGCACTGTAAATACTATAATGTTCAATAATGATTCGTATAAAAAAGTTGGATGAACCGGATTATCTCCTATGATACTTCCCGTCATTCCCCAAGGCAGTGTTGTGAAAGTACCATAAAGCTCCTGGTTCGTAAAGTTGCCCCAACGGCCTATTGACTGTGCTAAAGGCAGATACACACAGGCAAAATCACATAGATTTAACATGTCAATCTTTTTCTTACGAGAGTAAAAATATACCGAAAGAATGGCTCCTATAAGTGCCCCGTAAATCGCTAAGCCACCTTCCCAGATTTTGAATACACCCATTAAGTCATTCTTGTAATTTTCCCATGTAAACACCACAAAAAATAGTCTTGCAAAAATAATTGAAACAGGCAGGGCAAGAAGAAACATATCAACAAGATCATCCTCTTTTATGTTAAACTTTTTACTCTGCCTCATAGCTAGTGTCAATGTTATCATAATGGCTGAAGCAATAATGATTCCATACCAATGAATGTTAATCTGAGTACCAAACAGGTTAGAAACAGCAATAGGGTTAATGTCTAAATGTATACCTAACTTTGGGAATTCAATATAATGCATATTTTTTACCTCCAATAACTTCGCCCCAATATTTCGGCTTTCTCTATTGTATCATGTATGGTCTATGCCGAAAATAATTTTATAGAGGGTTTATAACCGATAATGCGGTTTGGTTTTCAAAAACCTCTTTCATTACCCGGTTTGTAAATTCAATATCAACTTGCTCGTATGCTTTACTAACATCAAAATAGTTGGCCCCATTAAAATATGAATCCATTATTTCACGGGCAATACTATCAATCGAGTTCAGGCTTCGAATAAACATTCCCTCTTGAGATTTTTTAATTCTTTTAAATGCCTCTTGTCCTATACCATTTGTTGAGATTTTTTTAAGTTCCTCTGAAATAATGCCTGCTGTTTTTTTCGGATCAGGTGACTGACCTCCCCAAGCCAAATAACCATAGCTGCTATTTAGAGAAACCTCAAACCGAAAAGAATCATTTATGAGGCGCTCTTCGTAAAGCCTGTTATAGAGATCTGAACTTCTTCCCATGGTATAATATAAAGCTATTCCCAAGCCTATACGCCGCTTTAAAAGTTCAAGGCCTGAAACCTGTACGTTATCCTTTACTCCCATATTGAAAAGAGGCATGGAAACCGCCAATTTCTGTTCATTATATTCACGGTTTATTTCTTTTGGCTCATCAGGATACTTTTTTTCAACCTTGCCCTTATCTTTAAATTGTATCATATCATCTACAATCGAGAAAACCTTCTCCGGCTCAAAATCCCCTACTACAACGACTACCATATTAGAAGGGGTGTAGAAGGTATTATAACAATCGTAAAGAAGCTCCTTGGTAATCTTTGATATGCTTTCTATAGTCCCTGCTATTTCCAGTTTAACCGGATGGTTTACATAAAGACAATCTAGTAAGTTAAAGAAAACTCTCCAATCTGCATTATCTTCATACATCCGAATCTCTTGGCCAATAATACCCTTTTCTTTTTCAACATTTTCGTCTGTCAGCCAAGGTTTTTGAACATAATCAAGGAGCATCCTGAAGTTTTCTTCAAATAAATCGGTACAGGAAAAGTAATAGACAGTCTGGTTAAAAGAAGTAAATGCATTTGGA
>JAAYNX010000226.1 GCA_012520615.1 Clostridiaceae bacterium
CGTCATACATTAAACATGGACAGCATATCATTAGAATTGAAGGGATAAGGCTATAAAGAGGAGGTCCTAAAATGCAGATGGAGCTATTGAAAAAGCCTATAAGATCGTACAGGACTATTGAAATAATGGAAACTGAGGAGATGTTGGAAAACAGCATAATTGTTCCTGATAGCAAGCCTGATATTAAGAATATAATTCTGGCGGATGCAGAATGCTTTGTTACAAGTGTTGAAAAATCAGGGCGTATGGTAGAAGTCGGTGGTGAAATAAAATATCGGATATTGTATTGCTCAGATACTCCCGACCAGAGTACGGAGAGTATAGTAACACAATTCACTTGGTCTTTTTCGGTGCCAAAGCCAAAAACCGACGCTGAAATTGGGATTTTCGCAAAAAGCCATAGCCAGCATACAGAGGCCAATGCCATTAACGGAAGAAAAATCGTTGCTCGCACCGTATGTTCGCTAATAAGTCGCTTTTATGAAATCAGGACAGATGAAATCGGCAGAGAAATTCTAGGGGAGAATGTATATTTACAGACAACTCCTGTAAATGTCCTTTCCCTTAAAGATTGTGGGGATGTAGTGGCAAAAGTATCAAATGTGCTTTCGCTTCCCCATGGTAGTCCTCCAATGAAGGAAATACTCTTTTCGAGGATAAATGTAGGCTCAGCCGAGCTGAGTTATAGCGAGGACGATCCTTGTCTAGAAGCAAAGGGAACAGCGTACATACTATATCGCAGTGATACTATTGACGGAAGTATAGAGTCTGTGGTGCTAGAATTTCCTGTCAAGACGGTTACAGGAATTCAGTCAGTACCTAGCGAAATTGTTTTTGCCACAAGTGTGCTAAAAAGCTGGGAATTAGATGCATTGGAGGATGCTGACGGGCTTTTGACCCAAGTATCTGTAAATCTTGAACTTCAAGTGGAGGCCCAGGCATTAGTGCCCGAGGAGCAAGTTATAATTGAAGATGCATATTCCATTGATTATAAATTGGAGCTCAAGAAGACACCAATAAATATAGTAACAGACGAACGAGAGATATGCGATTCATTGGAAATTAATCAGAAAATAAAAATTGATGACCCTGAAGACCAGTTAGCCGAGGTACTCATGGTATGTGCCAATGAGCGTAACATAGCTTCAAAAATTAACGAAAATAGTGTAGCTGCTCAGGGTACTATGGGTGTAGATATAGTATTTATGACAAGCAGCCGTCAGGTAAAGAGCTATTTTATGGAGCAGCCTTTTAGTCAAATGTTTAATTTGCCAGATGAAGGCCAGTGGCAAGTAGTTCAATCATGCTTCTATATTGATGATGTAAGCTTTGATATTTCAGGGAATGACACTATTGAGTTAAGTATCAAGCTGAATATTAAGCTCCGCATGTCAAGATTTGAGGAAATTGTTTGTACAGAAGATTTAACTTCGATAAAAGAGGAAAGCAGAAAAAAAGCCCCGATTATTCTTTATTTTACGCATCCGGGAGATACAATGTGGAGTATAGCTAAGCATTATAGAATTCCGCTGTCTCGGCTTGCTTTGGATAATGGTCTCGACGTTTCAGAGAATCCTCAAGTGGGGCAAAAGCTGTTTATTATGTGAGTTGTTTTCTCTCTGGCCACCGCTTTTGTTGCTGTAAACATATTAAATAAGCGGATGCAATAGTCTGAATAAGAAACTTTGCATCCGCTATTATATGTTTCAATTTACTTATCTGGCGGCTTGTTTACTGCCCCTAAGCACAGTTATTTCAACCTCTTGATTAGAAATCTTTGAATTAAGATCCTGGAGCTGGTTCTTCATTTCCCCCTGCCCCTCAGAGAGCTGTTTATATCCGTCGAGAAGAGCTTCAACTTTTGGGTTAAAATCATTTTCAATTCTTACAATATCGCTTTTATCTGCTTTTTTATCAAGCTTATTGTTTATTTCCTTCAATTGTATAGTCATTTCAGAGTACATTTTTTCTATAATATTAAATACTTTATCATCCATGTTTACTTCACCTTTTTTATTTTATCATGTAAGGGGCCTTTTGGGTAGTCGTCGTCTGCTGGAAGTTGTCGGGGGACGTGTCGGGGGACGTGTTGGCGAACGTGTTGGGGGACGGGTTTGTTGAAAAACAAGGTCAGGCAAACGTGGTAGGCCCCATTCACTTACCCCGCAGGCACAAACAGACCGCAGAGATAGGCTCTCAATGGGTACCCGCACCCATATAATCGTCCGTGGCGCGGCGGTTGGCGTAATAAGCCAAGATATCCCCTGTTACAAGCTGCCAGCCACCTTGGTTTGTATCGTAGCCTTCCAGTGCCCAGCCGTCACCGGTTTTGC
>JAAYNX010000153.1 GCA_012520615.1 Clostridiaceae bacterium
CACATGTTTGAAGATCAAGATAAAGATACTCAACAACAACTTTCTTTTTAAAAGAACAATCACACCCGCGGGAACAGCAAGATTTCCTTATTGTTTTTGCCATCATCTATTCCTCCTAAATTATCAGCGCCTGTAAAGCGTTGAATAAATATCCGACAATAATAATTCCAATCGTACAAATAGCAATGAATAGCGCCAGCAGCTTTGGCTTAACAGCCTTGCGGAGCATTATAATGGATGGCAGGGATAGCGTGGTTACACCCATCATAAACGACAGCACTGTGCCCAACTGGGCACCTTTGGAAAGCAGCGCTTCAGCAATTGGAATAGTGCCAAAAATATCGGCATACATCGGTACACCAATTAATGTTGCTAAAATTACGCCGAAGGGATTATTGCTTCCGAGCAGAGACACTACCCATTCCTCCGGTATCCAGTTATGAATTACTGCGCCTATTCCAACTCCGACCAGTATATATGGAAAAACCTTTTTAAAGGTTGAAAGAGTTTGCTCCTTTGCATAAATCAGACGGTCCTTTTTTGAAAGATCCGGCGTTTCGATATCAACGCTTCCGGCAGCTAGAATAAAGCTTTCAACATGTTTTTCCATATGCATTTTCTCGATTAATGTGCCACCGATTATTGCAATTAATAAGCCGAATACTACATATAAAATGGCTACTTTTGTTCCAAAAATGCTCATTAGCAGGACAAGAGAACCCAAATCTACCATCGGTGAGGAAATTAAAAATGAAAAGGTAACTCCAAGCGGCAAGCCTGCCGAAGTAAAGCCAATAAATAATGGAATGGACGAGCAGGAACAGAATGGTGTTACTGTTCCAAGCAAGGCTGCAACGGAATTTGCCCCAATCCCGCGAAACCGTCCCAAGATCTTTTTGGTGCGCTCCGGGGGGAAATAGCTCTGAATGTAACTGATAATAAAGATTAAGAAGCATAATAGGACTACGATTTTTATAACGTCATAAATAAAAAACTGAATGCTGCCGATCCAGCGGTTGGATGTATCAAGCCCCAGAGCGGATAACACGGTTCCAATTAAGTCATTAAGCCATTTCATGCCGAGAATCTGCTTCTGGAAAATATCCCAGATTGTTTTTAATAATTGCATAAGTCAACCTTCTTTCTAAAAATGGACAATCATATCAAATATTTTTGATGTGTCTTTTCTGTTAAAAGCCATCTATCAGATGGCCTGTATCAATTGCAGCATTTATTTTCTTCTATAATCGTGTTTGGTGTTGCTAGTTCTCTTAGAAGATTAATAGCCGAATCACGGCCTTTTTCGCTAATTTTGTAATGTGTCCATTTTCCTTCCTGCCGGCTTTCCACTATACCCGATTCAACCAGAATCTTCATGTGGTAGGAAAGCCCCGACTGACCCAAGTCCAATTGTTCCAGCAAAACGCAGGCGCATTTCTCGCCGCCGCGTAATAGTTCAAGTATCCGCAGCCGCTTTTCATCGCAAAAGGCTTTAAATACCTTTGCGTGATCTTCGTAAATAATTGACAAGTTATCACCTCACATCAAAATTATTTGATATGTTATTATTATATGCGTCAAATCAAATTTGGTCAATTTACTTAACACTTTCGCTGTTGATAATCAAAATTTAACATGGAGTTTCAGTGGTTCATGGTAAGAATTTAAAGGTCACGGCAGAACGTAATAATAAACTTGCAGTACGCCATTTTAATGATTACTGCACCAAGGTTGTGGTACATATTAATAGGCAGTCTTACCTGCCATCAGGGCGAGAAAAAAGCCTACCTTTCAAGGCTACTTCAAAACCAAAACCTAAGGGGGAGAAATATTTCATGAACTCAACAATCAAACGAGTGAAAAGAAATAATCGGACAAACTTAGCTAAAATCCTGCTGATAAGTATTTTGATTATCGCAATATTGTTTTTTGTCTATATAACAGGTGGGACTAAAAAGGTCTTTGTGCACTTAATGTATATTCCAACAATTCTATCTTCATTGTTTTGGGGACCTTATGTTGGATGGGCAGTAGGAACAGTTTGCGGTATACTTGCAGGCCCTTTAATGCCTCTTGACGTTTCTCTAGGCATTATGCAAGATCCAATAAATTGGATTTCACGTTTACTTATGTTCTCATTTATAGGGCTTTTAACAGGGTATATGATTGACAGAATACATAAATTAAATGAAGAAAAAGAAGAAAGAAACCTAAGAAGCCCTTTTTATAATCTTCCCAATGAAAAAAAGCTTTTTGATGATATTGAAAACATCATCAAATCAAAGAAACATTTTAAACTCTTATCAATTAAACTAACAAACTTGCATGATATTGAAAAATATATTGATAACAAACTTGCGTATGATATAGTTGATGATTTGGCAAAAAAGTTAATGCATTATTGTGGAGAAAAACGCGTTTTTTCATATGAAAAAGATGAGTTAATTGTACTTGCGTGTGAAAATTGTGTAGTAGGCTATGAAGAAAAAATTAAGAAAGAATTGGAACGTTATTCTTCTGTGCCTGTATCAATGAACGGCTATAAAATCAGAGTATCGCTGAAAGTAGGGATTTATGTATATAAAGGCGGGGATGCTTCGCCAATTGAAATATACAACAAATCCAGAATAGCTTATGAACAGGGGGAAGTAAAGGAATCAGGCCTTTATTATTACGATGATAGCTTTAAAAATAAAAGAAGAGAGATACAAGAGCTCACTGGGGCCATACTTGAATCAATTCAAAAAAATGAATTATTTGTAGTGTACCAGCCCAAAATCGATATCGTAAACAATAAGATTTCAGGTGCTGAAGCATTGGTAAGATGGAAGAGAAACAATAAGGATTTAGTTGGACCAAATATCTTTATTCCCATCGCAGAAGAGATAGGATTCATTGATAATATTTCAAAATTTGTTTTTAATAGTGTAATATCACAGGTGGAGATTTGGAAGAGTAAAGGGATGAGCATAAAGTGTGCTATTAACACATCTGTGCACGAATTAATCCATGATGAATATACTTTATTGGCTAATGATCTAATTACCAGTAAAAATGCCAATCGGTGTGACTTTGAACTTGAGATAACAGAAAGAGCCATAGCCTACAACGATAGAAGATTAATAGAAAAAATGCACTATTTAAAAGAATTAGGATATCAATTGTCTATCGATGATTTTGGAACTGGATATAACTCATTGATGAGTGTTGGAGAAATACCGTTTGATAAATTAAAAATTGATAAATATTTTATTGATAGGATTAATAAACTTGAAATGGCAGAACTGGTTCGGCTTTTTATAGAATACGTTCATGCACTTGGCAAAACCGTTATAGCTGAAGGAGTTGAAACCGAGGAACAATTAAATATACTTAAAAAACTGAAGTGTGACGAAGTCCAAGGATATTACTATAGCAAGCCCTTATTACCGGAGGAATTTGAAGCATTCTATATAGAATTTAATCAAATCAATAAATAGAGACTATAAAATGATATGAATAAACATGTGTACCTAATCATTTAGAAACCGTGTGGCTTGGTATTAAAATGAAACGCCCCAATTTTTCTCTGGTATGTTATTATATTAAATGAGTGAAAATAATCGCTGGAGGCTGAAAGATGATTGAATACCTGAATGAATTGTTTACCGGTTATGGTTTCAGTGATGAATTATCTGTGTATTTATCCAATGCAATTGCAATACTCTTGATTATAGCGTTATGCGTTATCGTCATGGCCGTTACAAAAAAGCTCTTGCTTAAAATGCTTGAGGTTTATATCTCAAAAAGCAAAAACAAATGGGATGATGTATTCCTGAAAAATAAAGTATTTGCGCGGATTGCCGGCATAGTGCCTGCAATTATAGTTCATGAATCAGCTGCGCTTTTTCCGGCTATTGAAGTCTGGATTAAACGAATTGCATTTTCCTATATTATCTTTGCGGTATTAATGGCATTATATAAAATTGTTGATTCTGTGGATGATATATATAGGCAACATGATATATCCAAGGTAAGGCCTATCAAAGGTTATCTGCAGGTGGTGAAAATATTTTTCACGATTGCTGCGGCAATTATTACAGTCAGTGCTTTGATGGATCGCTCACCATTAATTTTACTCAGTGGTTTTGGTGCTGCAACTGCTGTAATCATGCTGATATTCCAGAACTCAATATTGGGTCTTGTGGCCAGCATTCAGCTTGCTACGAATAACATGATTCAAATTGGTGACTGGATTGAGATGCCTTCCCACGGCGCTGACGGTGATGTGATTGAGATAACCCTGCATACGGTAAAAGTACAGAACTGGGATAAAACCATTGTTACAATCCCGCCCCATGCGTTAATTACAGAATCATTCAAGAACTGGAAAGGCATGCATGAATCCGGAGGAAGAAGGATAAAACGTTGCATATATATTGATATGTCCAGCATACGCTTTTGTGATGAAGAGATGCTGGCAAAGCTTAAAAAAATTCAATATCTCAAAGAATATATTGAAAAAAGAACTGCGGAAATAGAAAAATATAACAGAGAAATGGGCGTGGATCCTTCGAGTACTGTCAATGGAAGACGAATGACAAATATCGGCACATTCAGAGCATACATACAAAGCTATATAAATCACCATCCGAATATTAACCATAATATGACGGCGATGGTAAGGCAGCTTCAGTCTGGTGAAAATGGCCTGCCAATTGAGGTATATGCATTTACGAACACAACCCAATGGGTGCAATATGAAGGAATACAGGCCGATATATTTGATCATATACTTGCAGTCGCACCTGAATTTGATATAAAGATTTACCAGAACCCCACGGGTAATGATCTTGGCAGGCTTCAAGTACATTCAGGTATGCATGTATAGCTCTGCGAATCTTTAGGCTGGCACAATTCTTAGGCAGATTCGTGTCAAGACCCCGGTTACATACCCTATTTATAATTGTAGGCTAATAAAAACGACGGAAATATGATAATATACTATTGCTCCCGTCAGAGTTTTTATAGGGGCTGTCTAGAAGGTCGCATTTATGCCAATAATTATTTGGCATTAGCATACAATTAATTTAACCCGACAGAAAGGAAAACTTAATGCAGTATTTGATTTTAGGTATTATATTTATTCTTGCACTTTTTGCCATCCATTTTTCCAATAAGCGTGGGATACCCGCGTTATTGTTATTTATTGTGCTTGGAATGGCTTTCGGTGCATTAGGCATTGAATTCAAGGATTTCGAATTTTCTTATAACTTTTCTACCGTTGCGCTCATGGTTATAATGTTCTATGGCGGATTCGGTACTAATTGGAATATGGCAAAACCAGTTGCGAAAGAAGCCATTATACTTAGTTCCCTTGGTGTTGTGGCTACTGCCCTAATCACAGGTCTGTTTTTGCATTATGTTTTAGGCTTTAAGTTGTTAGAAGGCATGTTAATTGGCTCTATTGTCGGTTCGACCGATTATGCCAGTGTTTCGAATATATTGCGTTCAAAAAATCTGAACTTAAAATACAACACGGCGCCGTTACTTGAGCTTGAAAGCGGATCTAATGACCCTACTGCCTATACAATGACAATGGTATTCTTATCTTTAATTATAGGCTCGGGGGTGTCTGCTCCAATTATGATTTTATCCCAGATAGCCCTTGGAATTGCTATGGGTTTTATCTTTGCTTATGTTGTCGGAAAGTTAATTAAAAAGCTTCCGATTGAAGCTGACGGACTTTATGCTGTATTTATGGTTTCTGCCATGCTTATTACATACTCTGCAACTGATTATCTCGGTGGCAACGGTTACCTCGCACTCTATATTCTGGGTATTTATCTGGGTAATATGGAATTCCGGGGTAAGCGTGATATTGTATTTTTCTTTGACGGCTTTACGCAACTTATGCAGATTGGTCTGTTCTTTATCTTGGGTCTTTTGTCCGACTTTTCAAAATTCATATATACAATACCGATATCATTTGCTATCTTTGCATTCATGGCCATCATTGCGCGTCCGGTATCCGTTTATGGACTTATGTTACCATTTCGACTTAAACGAAATCAATTAAACATGATTTCGCTTGCGGGAATTCGAGGTGCCGCTGCTATTGCTTTTGCAATTCTAGCTATAAGTGGAAATGTAGTTTTCTCGGTAGATATTTTCCATATAGTATTTGGTATTTGTGTATTTTCTTCGCTGATTCAAGGCTCTTTAATGCCGCCTGCCGCAAAAAGGTGGGATATTCTGGATCCGAATGATACAGTTTTAAAGACTTTCAACTACTACCAAAACAAAGCGGAAATTGGTTTCTTAGAAACTAAAATTCATCCGAATAGCAATTTAATCGGCAGCCAGGTAAAAGATTTGAACCTCACATTTGACTTTATTGTTGCTAAGATTGAACGAAATGGTGAAACAATTGTTCCCAGAGGACATGTAACCATAGAAGAAAATGACGTAATTGTCTTAGGCGGTGAAGTTCACTTTGATGAAAGCGGGCAGGATCTTATTGAATTTACCATTCCCAAAGGTCACCATTGGGCAAATAAATATTTAAAAGATCTGGATTTGCAGCATGACCGCTTAATCGTAATGGTACAGCGTGAAGGCAGCAATGTAATTGTTCCAGCCGGTGATACAATGCTCTTAGAAGATGATACGGTAATTTTGCTGAAAGTGGAGAATAAACCTGAGAAATCTGATGTATAATATCACCATCAGCATAAGGAAGAAATATCAATAAATTGTAGAGAAAAAGACCCACAGAGCACGTTCCTCTGTGGGCCTTTTCAATTAAGCAGCTTATATTCCCCCTGTATAAACCACCTAAAATTTTATATTATATATAATATTATACCTCGATTAGTTTTATTTTACAAATACTTTTTGGTTTTTTTATCGGAAAATATTATCAAAAAATATCTAATTTTAAAACCAAGGTTGTGTGAGCTGGTTTGAGTATTAGTAGAGAGGGTAATAAAATAGTAATGGAAATTTTTACTTACAATTTCATGACAATAATGGGCAAAGGTTTACCTGTTAGCATGGAAGTTCATGGACTAATCTGCGAAACTCTCAGTGTAAATAAAGGCGATAAGTTGGTTGTGTGGAAAATGTCGAAATGCGAAACGGGGAAAAACTAAGTCAAGAAAGGAGTGGCTCTCCGATCGGCATAATAAAAAACAAGCAAATTGTTGTGAGTTTAATTATTCTTATGATAATCGTATTTACAACTATAGCTTCTTTTTGTGCTGTCGCTGAAAATAGTATCAGTTTGACAGAGGATGAACTTGCCTTCATGAAAGCACATCCTTTAATTCGGCTTGGGGTAGATCCGGGGTTCGTGCCATTCGAATTTATTGACGACAATGGTGAATACAAGGGGATTACTGCGGATTATTTAGCTTTGATCAGTGAAAAGACCGGATTGCAATTCGAAGTTGTGAAAGGGTTAACCTGGCCTGAAGCCTATGATATGGCGCTTGCAGGGGAAATTGATGCACTGCCCGGTATTGGTAAAACAAGTGAAAGAGAAGAATACTTTCTATTTTCAGAACCTTATTACTATTATAAAAGAGTGATTGTAACCCGTGATACAGAAACCGATATATCGGGCATAGAAGATTTGGAAGGATTCGCTGTAGCTGTGCAGCGCAATAGCTCGCATCATAGCTACTTATTATCTTACCCGCATATAAATCTCAGTCTATATGATTCTGTCGAAGCTGCACTTACTGCTGTAGCAACGGGAACTGAGAAGGCTTTTATCGGAAACCTCGCCACAACAAATTACCTCGTACGTTCAAACGGGCTGACGGATCTCAGATTTATATCTTTTGAGGCGGAAAAACAGCAAGCCTTATATTTTGCTGTACGAAAAGACTGGCCCGAACTGATAAACATCTTTAATAAAGCAATGGATATAATCACCGAGAGTGAAAAACTTACCATCAACAAAAAGTGGGTCGAATTGGATACAGACATAGATTACCGGCCTATTATTCGTATTTTGTCAATCGTTGGTGCTTTTATTGCCGTTTTTTTGTCTGTATCTTTTTTCTGGATTGCACGATTAAAAAAAGAGATCCGCCAAAGAAAACAGATTCAACTTGAATTGGAAAAAGCAAAACACGAAGCCGATGAAGCAAATGAATTCAAATCAAGTTTCATGGCAAGGATGTCTCACGAGATTAGAACTCCGCTGAATGCCATAACGGGTATGTCATACCTGTTGAAAAAGACCCAGACATCCTTAATGCAAAGTATGTATATAGACCGGATTACACAAGCAGCAAACAACATGCTTAGTATTATAAACGACATTCTGGATTTTTCCAAAATAGAAGCAGGGAAAGTCGAGCTTGAAATCACATCTTTCAGCATGGATCAAGTGATTCAAGATGTTGTCAATATTGTTTCATACAAAATAGATGAACAGCAAATTGGCTTTCGACTGTCAAAAGATCCTCTTGTTCCAAATTGGTTTTTCGGCGACTCTAAGCGGATCGAACAGATATTACTAAATGTTCTGAACAATGCAGCCAAATTCACCAGCTCCGGTGAAGTATCATTGGATGTTCGGCTGACAGCAAAGGAGAACGACACTTATCATATTGCATTTACCATTAAGGATACCGGCATAGGTATGTCAGAAGAACAAGTAAATAAGCTCTTTACACCTTTTGAACAGGGCGATAGCAGCATCAACCGCCGTTTTGGAGGCTCCGGATTAGGACTTTCCATTGTCAAAAATCTGTTAGATATGATGGGTGGAGAAATAAAGGTGTTCAGTACTCCCAACGAAGGCTCAACTTTTATTATTTATTTGCCGCTGAATATTGATAAAGAGAAGGAAGCTATATATAAAAAAGCCATATCGGCTAATCACTTTAGGGATGTCAGAACTCTGGTTCTGGAAAAGTCAGGTGCAAACATTAACCTAATTGAAAGCTATTTGAGTAACTTTGGTATGTCCTGTGAGCTTACCAGTTCAGAGGCCAGTGCTCTTAGTATGCTCGAAGCCGCAAACGAGAATAAATTTGCCAAGCCATTCGACCTGTTTATTATTGATTATGATACACCATCAAAAGGTGGTTTCAGATTTATCGAGGCAATGCGGAATAATAATAAAATCGCTAAGCTTCCAAAGATTATGATGCTTTTGCCAATGATGCGAGAAGACTTGTTCGATAGACTTAATGAACATGGAATTGATATAGGCATTGGAAAGCCAATCATACCCTCAGTTTTACTCAACGGGGTTCTGGATATCTTTAATTTGAAAGCCGTTTCCGGTTCTCAGCCATCATCAAGTAGAGAATCTGGTCCAACAAAACTTGAAAAGCTATATCATGTATTACTGGCAGAAGATAATAAAACCAACCAACTAATTGCTAGAGCACTCTTAAAGCAAATAGGGATAGAATCCATAATCGCAAATGATGGAAAAGAAGCTATAGAACAATATGAGGAACATATGGACAGCATTGATTTGATATTAATGGATTTACATATGCCTGTTATCAACGGTTATGAAGCTGCGAAAAAAATTCGGGAGATATCAACCAAGATCCCTATCGTGGCAATGACAGCGGACGTCATTTTAGGTGTTCGCGACAAATGTGAGCAAAGCGGAATATACCATTACATTAGCAAACCTTTTAATCCAGATCACTTTATTCAAACTATCAAAGATATTATCATGGAGAATGAATCCGACATATATATGGATAGAGCCGTACTTGACCGACAATTGGGCTTGAAAAATATGGGTGACAATCTTGTACTCTACCATCAGGTGCTAGAAGAATACCGAAATGAGAATCAAAATACGTTAGACAGGCTCAATGCTGCCATTAATGAAAAAAGATATGAAGATGCTAAACAAATCGTACATAAGGTAAAGAGCAGTTCCGGAAGTATCGGCGCGAAATCATTACAAGAGGTAGCTATTTCATTACAAAAAGCACTTAACGAAGAAAAGAATGAGGAAATATTGTTATTGCAAGATAAGTTTTCGAAAATATTAAGAAAGCTGCTTGAGGAAATTATAGTAATTATAGGGGACACCAAAAGTGAATATAGCCCAAAAGAGGAGGAATAACAATGCAAGTTAAAATATTGGTTGTTGACGACTCGGCCTCTGATAGATTGATTATCAAAAGCATGTTAAGCGAATATTACATATTGACAGCTTGCGATGGAGTGGAAGCTATGCGTATGCTTGAGGAACATGACGGGATCAACTTGCTCATGCTTGATCTAAACATGCCTAATATGAATGGCTTTCAAGTTCTTGAAGCTCTAAAGGAGGACGAGCGCTTTCGGAAACTGCGCACTATAATATTGACGAATTATGATGAGTTGGACAATGAAATCAAGGGCTTAAAGCTTGGTGCTGTTGACTATATCCGCAAACCAATTCACATGGAATCACTGAAAGTCAGGATTGATGTTCATGTTGCACTGTTACGTGCCGAGCAAGCCTTAGAGAAGCAACTGGATGAAAAGACTCTTACCTTTGACTTGATTTTCAATCAAGCCCCTATCGGCATTGCGATTTCTCATAACTGTGGTCCGAAGCACTCTGATGAGTCTATTTTAAGAATAAACCCAGTGTTTGAGCAAATTACAGGCAGAACAAAAGAAGAGCTAATTAATGAAGGATGTGCAAAGATTACACATCCAGATGATTTAGAAGAAGATATGAAAAATTATAGGAAGCTCCAATCCGGAGAAATCAAGATGTATTCAATGGATAAACGGTATTTAAAACCGGATGGTTCGATTGTTTGGGTGCATATGATTGTTGCTCCGATTACTATATCAAATAATCATCAATATAATCATATCTGCTTGGTTCAGGATATTACTGAGCGTAAAGAGATTGAAGAAGCCCTGAATGAGAGTGAGCGCAGTAAATCTGTTTTGCTTTCCAACCTTCCGGGACTTGCATACAGGTGCAATTACGATCATGAATGGACAATGCAGTATGTATCCGAAGGCTGCCTTAGCCTTACGGGATATCCCCCGGAAAGCCTGCTATATAACAGGGACCTATCCTATAATGATATAATATCCCCCGAATACCGAGAAACTTTACAGAATAGATGGGAAGAAATACTTGCAAATAAGCAGCCATTTAAATATGAGTACGAGATTATTACTGCCACAGGTGAGAGAAAATGGGTTCTTGAACTTGGCCAAGGTATTTATAACAAGCAAGGTAGAGTTGTAGCGCTGGAAGGAATTATTCTTGACATATCAGATCGGAAAGCAATTGAAAATACCCTAAAATATAATAATGAGCACGATAGATGGACAGGTTTGTATAATCGCGAATATTTAGCGTCATTGCTTGAAAAGGATGCCGTGCTAAAGAAAAATTCAAAAAAAGCACTCATTGGTATTAACTTAAGTACTATTCAGTTGTTAACAGCTAATTATGGGTACCATTATAGTCAGAATCTGATAAAAAAAGCAGCTGAGGCTCTAAGTCAGCATTGCATCGGTAATTGTCTTTTGTTCCAACCCCGTGAGAATCGCTTTGTTTTCTATCTCTCTGACTACAAAGATAAAAATGAGCTTGTTGATTTCAGCAATGCCATTGCAGAAACTTTAGAATCCTTTTTTGAAACAGATAGAATAGGTGGCGGGATTGGAATTCTCGAATTTGGGCAGGAGCAAAATGAAGTTGATGTTGAGTTGCTTATGAGAAGACTCATGATCGCCACAGAAAAGTCTGTCAGCATATTTGAAAAAGATTTTGAAATTTGTTTTTATGACGAAGAGCTGGAAGCCATGGTTAACCGTGAAAGAGATATTGTAGAAGCTCTCAATGTTATAGCAGCGGATGATTATACCAATGAAGATTTATTTTTGCAGTATCAGCCGATTATTTGTTTAAGAACAGGTACAATCTGTGGTTTTGAGGCATTGGCCAGACTAAAAACAAAAAAGCTTGGATTCGTGTCCCCTGTTGAATTCATTTCTATAGCCGAAAAGACAAAGCTCATTCTTCCAATTGGTGAAAGAGTGATTGTTAAAGCATTCCGTTTTTTAAACAAGCTTAAGGAGAGTGGATATGATAAACTCGGTGTTGCAATCAACATTTCTGCTATTCAGCTTGTGAAACCTGATTTCACAAACAGGCTGTTTGAATTAATGAGTGAGATGCAGATTGACCCGAAGAACGTTCACATCGAGATTACCGAATCAATCTTTGCTTCTGATTTTGATAAAATCAATACTATTATTGAGAAGCTGCGGAGTGCGGGACTCCAAATAGCTATAGATGACTTTGGGACTGGCTATTCATCTCTTGCAAGACAAAAAGAATTAAAAGTTGATTGTCTGAAAATCGACAAGTATTTTATAGATAAACTATTGGATACAGACCTGAATAAAGCTATAACCAGTGATATAATTTCTATGTCACATAAACTGGGGCATTACACAGTAGCTGAAGGAGTTGAGTGCAAGAGCCAGCTACAGTATTTAAAGGAACACGGCTGCGATAGAATACAGGGATATTTTATAAGTAAGCCGCTCGATGAAAAAGATGCTTTTGAGTTTTTGAAAAAGCAAGAACAAACTAAATAACAATTCATATGCCATTAACATAGACTAATACTATGAGTTTACCTTATTAAAGGATGGCATTAATCATGCTCTCAAGCATTAGTTTTATAAAACAGTCTCTAGGTTTACATTTGTTTTTTGCAAGGATTATGAAAGAACACTCATTTTTCCTTGAAGTAGGGTTTACTCCGAGGGACGCTAATTTTACCCAACAAGCAGATGCTTTTCGCAGGGAATTTGATGGTCTTCTAGGGGAGGCTATTTCTCTTTCAAACGGTGTTGTTAATCCCGCGGTTCTTCAATCCGGTGAGGTAATAACACCATTTACTTTGAATGCAGAAATGGCAACCACATATTTTACAGGCGTACAGATACCAACTCAACTAACACAAGCAGAAGCAGAACTAATGGGCGGTGGTATAACAGCAGCCAACCGCATGCTTGAACAACGTGTATCCACGCTTAACCAAAGAGCAATAAATGCAACTGCTGCACTTATACAATTCAAAAAAAGTATCTTGTCTAATGTTTTAAGCTGCAATATGTTTACGCTTAATTACCCATTGCTGATTACACACATACTGCGTGAGGCAGAATTATATCTGATGCAACTTAGAAGACTGCAAAACAGGGAAGAGATAAATCTGGAAAGAGAAGCCTACGAACTAGAATTTTTCTGGAACAGGCAAATGGCAGAACACGCTAAGTTTATTAGAGGATTGCTTGACCCGACAGAGACTGATCTAATCAATCAGGCTGAAGATTTTGGGGATGAGTTTGATCAATTGACAGCAGATGCAAAGGCTGCAATGGATATGACCTCTCCGTTGGCTAGAGTTACAGATGAAAGCTTAAAAGCAACTGAGGATTTAAGGGAATTCAAAGCTCAAGGTACTCAGGGCATCCTTGCATGTAAAGTAAAATCAATCATTATACCGTTGCTGGGTGATCACGTTTTGCGTGAAGCGAATCATTACCTACGGCTGCTTAAAATGTTTGAAAGAAGTTAAAATCAACATGTAGAATGTATTTTTATTTAATGCATTGCGATATAATCGTAATATTAGGATTTATCATAAGCAAAACAAAGGAAAAAATATGGGCTGGATAAACGAAGTACAAAACAGAATAAAAAGAAAAAACCAGATTCTTTTTGCTAAAAACAGTGAGTATTTAGCCGATTTAGCTGCATTGATTCAAGAACAAAATCACCGGACAATGGTCTTGTGGGCATTTGAGTTTGCCGATGAAACTGTAAAAAGGTTGTTTGAGCGCTATCCCAACGAAAAGCGACTCGAATCCGCTGTGCTGATTTCAAAAGATTGGGCTGCAGGAAAAGTGAAAATGCCTGTAGCCCAGCGCGCGATTTTGCAGGCTCATGCAGTGGCAAAGGAAATCGACTCTCTTGAAGATATAGCTTTATGCCACGCTATCGGGCAAGCTTGCGGTGTAGTTCATACAAAAGGGCATGCTATCGGTTTTCCAATCTATGAATTAACAGCAATAATTAGACACTATGGTGTACCAGAGTGCAAAAGGTTTGTAGAGGAGCGTAAGCAACAATATATTGAAAAGATATATTATTGGCGAGAACATTATAAAGACTATACGGGTGAATGGGCAGATTTTATGATGGTGGATTAATTCTGCAATTCATAGTCGCAATATATGTTTAAAGAAACTGTTTTAGTTGCTGGACATTATCCTCTTCAAACTTAAGCAGTTTTTCCATAAGTTTTACAATACTCGGTTCTGCATCCTTATACCTTTTTAGATTTTTGATTGCGTCAATTATACCCATGTTGCTTCCTATAATCAGCATTTCAGAAATATGCGAGGAGGTTCTATCGGTCATAGTTTGTATATTAATCATCAAATAAGTTTTTATTTTTTCCAAGGTACTAAGACCTTTTTCATCTTGCCCATTTTCATTCAATGCTTTTTTTGCAGCATAATGTATCTCTTTATAACCCTCATATTGAGATTTTAAATATTTTTTTAAGTTTTCATCTTCAACAATACCCAGTAATTGATTGATTGTATCCACACCCATTTGTGAATTCTGAAAGATGAAGTTTAACAGCTCAGTATTTCCGTTCATTTTATCACACTCCCGAAGGTTTATTATGTTCAAGTAGTGTTTAAATATTCAGCTTACAAATATGCAAAAACCTATTCGAGAACATTTTTAATCTTTTTTCTTTCAGCAATCTCCAATATTGTTTTGGATCTGGTTTTTGTTTTGATCTTCAATATGGGGACAGCTGGTGTTGCCTATGCGACTATAATCTCCCAATTTTTATCGGCAATACTGGTGTTGATTACTTTAATGAGAACAGACAGTGCGTTCAAGCTTATTCCTAAGAAGGTAAGCTTTACTTGGTCTGTGATTGGGAGAATTGTTAATATTGGACTGCCCACCTCGGTTCAGCAGGGTATTACTGCTTTTTCAAATGTGTTTGTTCAGTCCTACATAAATGTTTTTGGTTCGGCTGCAATGGCAGGCTGGTCATCCTATGCAAAAATTGACCAGTTTAATCTGCTCCCTATGCAGGCTGTGGCTTTTGCTTGCACAACTTTTGTCGGTCAAAACTGGGGCGCAGGATTGTATGATCGCGCAAAAAAGAGCCTTCGTACCGCCATGAGAATGTCTTTTGTGATGACGGCAACTCTTATTCCGTTCCTCATGCTTTTCTCACGTCAATTGATATATATGTTTAACCAAGAGCCTGCCGTATTAGAATATGGATCACTTATGATCCGCCTTATGGCACCTTTTTATTTGTTGAGCTGCATAAACCAGATATACGTGGGTGCTCTGCGAGGTACAGGCAATTCGCGAGTACCAATGTTCATAATGCTTTCATCCTTCGTCGCATTTCGTCAAGTATATTTGATTATTTGTTCACAGCTTTTACCCGGTAATATTATCCCTATCATTTTAGGTTATCCGGCTGGATGGTTTATAGCAAGCCTCGCCCTATTTCTATACTATAAATTCGGAAATTGGGAGGAAAAATACAAAATTACTGCTTGAGATATGGTTTAAAAAACAGATTTTTGTTTATACCTTTATTGGAATAATCTTGTCATTATTTAGATAACGGTATACTATACTGATGGGGTATTTTTCATGAAATAGATAATTCAAATGCCGGTACACACCGGAGGATATTTGTTATAATTAGCGGTACAAAATATATTCCGCCGAATTTTAAGCTTAATAATCTTAGATCCTGAAGGAGATTTTTAGGAGGTTAAATAATATGGCAAAAAAAACGTATAATGAGAAATTACATGATAGTAAGGACATGCCGAAGATTGTTGAGGTTACTAATCCTAAAGCAGCTTTAAGATATGGCGGCACAAAAATGCTTATTGCTCCTCCACTTGCTTATGATGAAATTATGAAAAAAGTACCTCAGGGGAAAGTAATTACATCAGACTATATAAGAAATTATTTGGCGCGAAAGCATGGTGCGGATTATACCTGCCAACTAACTGCAGGAATATTTATAAATATAGCAGCCCACGCGTCGGCTGAAAGAAAAAATGATGAAACACCTTACTGGAGAACGCTTAAAAAAGATGGTGAACTAAATGAAAAGTTTCCAGAAGATATTGACGGCCAAAAGCTACGTCTGGAGATGGAAGGGCACACAATAATACAAAAGGGTAAGAAATATTTTGTTAAGGATTATAAAGATAAGTTATCTGAAATAAGTGATTAAACTTAACACGTTCTTATCGCTCACAAGAACCTTTATTTTTAATTTGCCATTAGCTCCTTAATTGCTTTAGACAAACGCTTTATGCCTTCTTCTGTTTGGTTAAAATCAGAAATATGTTTATATAAAAAGTTTAGTGGAGTTGTGTAGGGGGTAGTTCCCTCAGAATTAAGATATTCTTAAGAATTTGATAAGATTAAAACCACAAAACCTTTTACTATACCTTGATATAATATTGTGGGTATAGTGAAAGAAGGAGTTGAGCAGTATGGCGGCAAATATTTTAGTGGTAGATGATGAGCAGTCCATTGCAGACTTGATTGAAGTATATTTAAAGAACGAAAATTACGATGTATTCAAATTCTATAATGGGCGTGATGCTTTACAGTGTGTTGAAAACCATAATATTGATTTAGCAATATTAGATATTATGCTCCCCGATATAGACGGTTTTTCAATCTGCCAGCAAATCAGAGAAAAGTATAATTTCCCGGTTATAATGCTGACAGCCAAAGAAGAAGAGATCGATAAGATTACAGGGTTGACATTAGGTGCGGATGACTATATCACCAAGCCGTTCCGTCCCTTGGAACTTATTGCTCGTGTAAAGGCACAGCTCCGGAGATTTACCAAATATAATTTTTTAGAGCCAAAACAGGATGAACACTTGATTGCCTTTTCCGGCTTGGTATTGGACAAGGATACTCACGAATGTACGCTGAATGAGAAAAACCTATCTCTCACTCCTACAGAGTTTTCCATTCTTTGGGTTCTTTGTTCCAATCGCGGGCGGGTAGTTAGCTCGGAGGATTTGTTCCATGAGGTATGGGGAGATAAATATTTCACCAATAACAACAATACTGTAATGGTACATATCAGGCATTTGAGAGAAAAAATGCACGACAGCGCAGAGAACCCTAAATACATCAAAACGGTATGGGGGGTTGGCTATAAAATTGAAAAGTAAAAGTTATAAGAGAGGTAATGACTACACAAAGATAAAAAGAAAAGTATTTTTAAGAATGCTGCTTATTATTTTTACCACGGCTGTAGCAGTGATTTTCCTTCGTTCTATTATTCAAAAATACTTTAGTTTTGGAGATAGTATCGTACAATTTCTCAAGGATACGTTTTATCTGCGCGAAAGCGATGCAGTGATAATTTATCGGTATATATTTCTTAATAATGTGAGCGTGATTACATTCGCTGTGATTCTTATATTCTTAATTATTTTTCTTAAATTTTCGATTTCTTGGTTTACTAAATATTTCGATGAAGTCAGTACTGGAATAGATAAACTTGTTGAGGAATCCAATGATGAAATTATATTATCACCTGAATTGGATTTTATGGAAAATAAGCTGAATCAGATTAAAAACAACTTGGAAAAGAAAAAGAAAGCCGCCATTGAAGCCGAGCAGCGTAAAAATGATTTGGTCGTTTACTTGGCTCACGATATAAAGACACCTCTTACCTCCGTTATAGGATACTTAAGCCTGCTGGATGAAGCTCCTGATATGCCTCCTGAACAGAAGGCGAAATATGTCGGTATTACCTTGGAAAAAGCGTATCGTTTAGAGCAGCTTATAGATGAGTTTTTTGAGATTACAAGATTCAATCTTCAAACTATTGTTTTGAATAAAGAAAAAATAAATTTACTGTTCATGCTCCAGCAGATGGCAGATGAATTCTATCCAATGCTGGCTCCACAGGAAAAGAAGGTGTTCGTCAATGTGCCTGATAACCTCACACTGTGGGGAGATGCAGATAAACTGGCTCGTGTGTTCAATAATATTCTGAAAAATGCCATAGCCTACAGCTATGAAAACAGTTGCATTGATATTTCTGCTAAACAGCAGGACAAAAATATTGTTATAACTTTTACTAATCAGGGAAATCCGATCCCTCCGGAAAAACTCGAAACTATTTTTGAAAGATTTTATCGATTGGATACTTCACGTTCCACAAATACCGGTGGAGCAGGGCTGGGTTTGGCAATCGCCCTAGAAATTGCAAACGCACACGGAGGCAATATTTTTGTGCAAAGCAATACAGAAAAGACAGTCTTTACAGTAGTGCTTCCCCATGGACAAGAAAGCACTTCGGCAAAAAAGCAAAAAATATATATTTCATAGTGAATCCAGATATCGTTATAAGAAAATCTTAAGAAGTTCATAAGATAGAATTCCAACATAGCTCGTTGTTCTGTGATTGAATAATATCAGCATAGAATAAGGAGCGGTTTTTATGGTACGAAAAAGAAAAAAGAAAAAGGCAGGAATGCGCATATTTGTAACATTAACGCTGACGTTTTTCATTACTGTTTCGGTTTACAAATCCATCATACCTTCATCTTCTGGAAAACTGAACAGCACTAATGCGATTCTGATCCGTTTAGAAGATAATACAATCCTGATGCAGCAAAATAGCGAGGAAAAAATCTTTCCTGCTTCTATGACTAAAATGCTCACAGCCATAGTTGCCATTGATAATTTATCTGATCTGAACGAAGAGATAGAACTTACCCATTATACTTTTAATGGTTTGTTCGGTGCAAATGCTTCAATGGCGGGGTTTCAAGCGGGTGAGAAGGTAAGAGCTATTGATCTTTTATACGGGGTAATGCTTCCAAGTGGTGCGGAGGCTTGTATCGGGCTTGCGGATGAAATCGCTGGTTCGGAAAAGAACTTTGTGAGAATGATGAATCAAAAGGCTGCAGATATCGGCATGGACAACACCCATTTTGAAAATACGACAGGGCTTCATGATGAAAACCACTACACAACAGTTAAGGATCTGTCGATTCTACTTAGCTACGCTTTGCAAAATAATACTTTCCGGGAGATTTTTACTGCATCTCGTCATTCCACAAAACCCACGAATAAGCACCCTGACGGAATAACCTTATACAGTACCATGTTTGAAAAGCTCAACAATCAAAACATTAATGGTGGGAAATTTTTAGGAGGAAAAACTGGATATACAGATAAGGCTGGTCTATGTCTCGCAAGTCTTGCAAAAGTGGGTGATCAAGAATATATTTTGGTTACTGCCGGTGCAAAAGGAGATATTTATTCTGAACAGTATAATATTACCGATGCAATAGCTGTATACAATAGCTTAGGAAAAGAATAAGCATTTCCTCCCATATTCTAATTCTGCCAGATTTCCGACACAACTCTGTTTACACTGTTTATTAAAGACTAATAATTTATTTATGTTGGTGGGTTGCTCATTTAGGAATGTGCTAATATCAGCCTGCGTTTTCAAATAGAAATATAAAGGGTAATCAAATGCTTGCTAGGAGTATTTAAAGCTGAGTGTTGCTTCAAAAAATCGTTTTATTTCGCGACGTCTGCGAAAAGGCTCGATGATGTCAAGGAACAGCAGGTGTACCGCCTCCCAAGTGAAAACCCACCCGCCAATCAATAAGCTTTCAAGCAAAACCTTTGAGATTATTGTGTGTTCTTGAATGTCTATCAACACCCCATATAATGATAACAATATAAGGGACGTAAAAAGCAAAATTACTGAAATCCTAACTATTCTTTTTGCTTTTCGATTCTCTGAATGTCTTAAAGAACGATAGTAATTCAGATAGCTTGTACGAATCTGTTCTTCCTTTTCTGTACTTCTTTCAGATGTTTCC
This sequence comes from Clostridiaceae bacterium, assembly GCA_012520615.1. Classification (GTDB taxonomy): domain Bacteria; phylum Bacillota; class Clostridia; order DSM-8532; family DSM-8532; genus DTU059. The sequence continues at coordinate 19,948 of JAAYNX010000153.1, forward strand.
AAACTAAAAACGATTTCCAGCTTCTTTCTTAAAGGGATATCTTCTGAACATAAATCAAGAAATTCTGCTAGCTCGGGGTGTATGTCGCGTTTTTTAAAAGCAGAGTTATCCCATTCATGAAAAAATTCATGATAATCTTGAAGAGAAATATCTATAATTATGCTACCTGTTTTATCGTTCTTTCTATATAGAGTTTCATATTTATTGTTTTTTTTCATCCGATCACCGTCAATTAGCGTTAAACATCAGACAATTATATATTACTTTTACTACTTAATAGCATACTATATCTTGACGCATATTACGATATGCGTTTTTCAAATATCACGTATTCTCTTTGTAAAAAATCATGTTATTAATCTATTTTACTTCTAAAAATTACAAAAAACGAACGTTAATTATTAGTATTATCAATTCGTGAGTGCTATAATTTAACTGGTATCGAAATCAAAGAATGAAGAGTATGAAATGATTGAATAGAGTCTGAGGGAGAGAAAATAATGTACTACTCGACACATTACAAATCGATAATCGGGGATATATTGCTTGCAAGTGATAAGAATAGTATTATCGGCCTGTGGATTGGCGAGCAGAAATATATTGAAAATACAATGCCAAAGGATATCATTGAAAATCATGACCTTCCAATACTTCAAGAAGGTATAGCATGGTTGGAAGATTATTTTGCTGGTAAGAAGCCTGATTTGTCCAGGTTGTCTCTTGCTCCAATAGGCGGAGAGTTTAGACAGCAGGTGTGGAGGATTCTCACTGAAATACCCTATGGTGAGCTGACAACATACGGAAACATCGCAAAAGAAGTTGCAAAACGCATGGGGAAAGATAGGATGTCTGCACAAGCTGTAGGTGGTGCTGTCGGACACAATCCGATATCTATTATTATACCTTGCCATCGTGTGATAGGTTCCAATAAAAGCTTGACCGGTTATGCTGGCGGGATTGAAAAAAAGGTAGACTTGCTGAAACACGAAGGAGTAGACATGACCGGATTATTTATCCCGAAAAAAGGGACAGGAAAATAATTAATTCGGCACACCAAGTTAGAGAGCAGGTTTGATATATGAACCAAAAAACGTATGAGTTTGAAGCCATCATTCGGAAAGTACCCGATATAGATGGTGCATATGTAGAATTCCCTTATGATGTTAAATCGGAGTTTGGTAAGGGTAGAGTAAAAGTACACGCAATGTTTGACGGGGTGCCTTATGACGGGAGTATCGTCAATATGGGCGTTAAGAATACCGATGGTTCGGTCTGCTATATAATAGGTTTACGCAAGGATATTCGTGCCAAAATAGGTAAGCAAGCAGGCGATGTCGTTAAAGTAATCATCAAGGAGCGTGAGTAAAATGTGGAAATGCCCTAAGTGCGGTCGAGAGTTAAAAAATACGGAACAAAATCACTTTTGCGTGAAACCGAACAGTATTGACGAATACATCGATGCACAACCGGAAGATGTAAGACCTCTTTTGCAGAGTATAAGAGAAACAATCCGCACAGCCGCACCCGATGCCATAGAGAAAATCTCATGGCAGATGCCCACGTTCTGGCAAGGTGAGAACCTTATCCATTTTGCGGCGTTTAAAAAACATATAGGGCTGTACCCCGGCGGTGAAGCCACAACTGAGTTCGCAGAGCGGCTTGCGGGTTATAAGACTTCTAAGGGAGCAATTCAGTTTTCCCTTGATAAGCCGATAGACTATGAACTCATCACCGATATTGTTCGTTGGAGGGTAAAACAAGTGGGGGGTTGAATATGTCAGACTTTACGTCAGAAGAATTGAAGGAAGCACATAGAGCATTGTTATCCACGCTCCATAAGTGCGAGAAAATTGATGCAGGGAAACTTGGCAAATCACAAAAGACTCTTCTCGAACGGCGAATTGCCGCTTTGAAGGTTGCATTGACACTAATTGAGAAGGAACAAAATCAAAAAAATTGAGGAGAGAAACGTTATGAAACATAGAATATTTTCAACTGCTTTTTCAAAGGTCTATCCGTTACTTATCCAAAAAGCGGAGAAAAAGGGTCGCACTAAAAAAGAAGTTGATACAGTCACTTGTTGGCTAACTGGATATGACGAGCATGGCTTGCAAGAGCAAATCGATAAAGGCGTTGACTTTGAAACTTTCTTTGAGCAAGCCCCGCAAATTAACCCAAATGCTCATAAAATCACGGGCGTAGTCTGCGGCATTCGTGTAGAGGAAATCGAAGATTCGCTTATGCAGAAAATCAGGTGGCTTGATAAGCTTGTAGACGAATTGGCAAAAGGCAAACCGATGGAGAAGATTCTAAGAAGCTGAATATAAAGTAGATAGAATATTTTATATTACAGTTAGAGGGATGTTGCCTTGTAGCTACTAATAATACGGTATTCTTAAATGGTATGCTTAATATGGTAGAAAAATCAAAAGTGTGCTGGAACATGTTTTGGATATGTTTTAAAGGTAGAATAGAATTAAGAATCTATACACTATAAGGGAAAAGGTGAATTATGAGGAAACGTTTCATATTTATATTACTTGTAATTTTAGTTTTTTTACCGATGCTACCTGTGAACGCTTCGGAAATTGCTAATCTTGGGTTTGTGGAAACAGATGTAATTTTGCAGCCCTCGGGCGTGGCAATAGTTACATATACCGTACGTTACAATCTGGTGCCTGGAAAAACGATGCTGGCATTTACGTTGGAAGGATTCGACAGACTGATTCCTATTTTCGATGAGGATTATTCTTGTGTTGTTACAGATGATAACGAGGTTATGGACATAGATATTATAGACCTTGGCGGCGGCAAATATGATATTATCAATGGCGGCAACACGCGTTTGGGCGGAGATTATTTAACTTATAAAATACGTTTTGCGGCTGATATGGCTGAAACCGGATATCTTGTTAGAACCACTTCCGAAGATGGCAAGCCTTTGGTGGCTTTCCATTGGGCACCTGTTCAATGGGATGAACCTATGGAGCATTATACCGTTTCTATCAATTACCCTTTGGAATATCCAGGTGAGTCAGCGACTAGAGAAGAAGTAGAAGAATTACTTCTTCAGAATGATTTCGCCACTGAAGCTTGGATGAACGTAGAATATTTAATCGATTATAGGGTGGAAGACTTGAACGGGATTCCCCGTGTACAAGTATTACTGCATAAGGGTGAACCTTTCACAAATTATAAATTTGAAATTCAACAGTATATTTCTGAAGAACTATTCGAGCTTTCTGTTTACGAAAGCAACCCACCTTTTGACGAAAATCTGATAGATACAGATCCAGAGGATCCTTACATACCGGATACCGGCAGAGGAGGATATTATTCCGATGAGTTCGAAAAATCGGCAACTAGAAGTGTATTGCCGTTTCTATTCATCATTATACTTTTAGGAACAGTACTATTTGTTGGACGTAAACATCGTTCGGCAGTAAAGGCAAGGCTTACACAAAAGGATATCCAGTGGGCGAGAAGCGATTGGGCACCGCCTACACTTGAGGTAGCATCTTTTAGGAAAGACGGCTTTGTTGCAGAGGACCTCGACGATGTAGAGGCTGCTGTGCTTATAGGCATACCCTACAACACAATACTTACAGTTATCCTATATAAACTAATAGAAAAAGGCTATTTAGAGGAGATATCCACAGAGCCACTAAGGGTAAGACAAATAAAAGGGCAAGACTTAACTGGTTTCCCTCAATATGAAAAGCTTATGTATGCCGCTGCTGCAGATGAAGAATTTAGCGAGCAGGAACTGGAAACCATCTTAAAATGGCTTGTAGATACTGTTAGAGCTAAGACATGGAACTGTGATATTGAAGCTACGAAGGAATATTATAAGAAAAAATACGAAGATGCATATAATACAGAGCAGAACCATGAAGATTACGAAGAATATAGAACGAACTATGATGAACCCTATTACAACCATTGGCATTACTATTATATGAGCCGTCATCATATACATAATCACCGTAGATATCGTAAATATCAAAACAGCATTAATGTTAACACAAACAATACTACCTTCAAATCTATGATAGATACAGATAAGGGTGTTTTTGCCTGCCACGATGCATGCCACTCGGCGTGCCATTCTGCTTGTCACGATGCTTGTCATTCAGCGTGTCACTCAGCCTGCCATTCTGCTTGTCATTCAGCATGCCACTCTGCTTGTGTCAGTGGAGGTGCAAGGTGAAGAAACACAAATTAGACTGGGTTGATGAATTCTTAAAAAGAATTAAACCATATGTACATATTCGTTTGAAGGATAATGTGCTTATTCGAATGCCCAATGAGGCGTTTAAGCTTAATGCCACAGGAGCAAAGGTTATAGATTATATTTTGTCTGGTGGATCTATTAATGACATTATTCAGGCAAGAAATGATTCGCCAGAAACCGAGGAACAGCTAGAACGCTTTTTTACAGATTTTTCTCTAATGTGGAACGGAAAGATTTGCGAGAACTATAAAACCCCTGCTATTCACAGGACAGAATTTGATCTTGGGTATATAAAGCTCCCCATATTGTCTGAGGTAGCTTTAACATATACCTGCAATGTTAAGTGCCGGTTTTGTTATGCTGATTGTACCCAAAAAGAGGTTGAAAGCCAGCTTGATACTGATGGATTTAAAAAAATTCTCGATATAATTCGCTATGATGCCGAAGTTCCCAGCGTTTCTTTTACTGGAGGAGAGCCAACAACTTATAAGGATCTTCCTGAGCTTATACGCTATGCATCAAAGAATAATAAGATGAGAGTTAATCTGATAACCAATGGCACCTTGATTACGCCACAAAAAGCAAAGGAGTATGCAGATGCTGGTCTTTCATCGGCACAGGTAAGCATAGAATCGGCAATAGCAAAAGAGCATGATGAAATCACAGGAGTTGAAGGTTCTCACCAGGCATCAGTAAACGGGTTACTAGCATTACAAGATGCAGGGATTACCGTTCATCCTCACTTTACCATATGTACCATGAATAAAGATAATTTGGATGAATACCCGGGATTCTGCAAGCGTCTGGGAATTGAGCGCTTTTCTTCGAATTTTGTTATTCCCTCAGGGCGCGGAGGTTCACAAGACCTGACCATAGAATATCGGGATATCGGCAAGATTGTAAAATGGATTCAGACAGCATCTGAAAAAGTGGGTGTAAAGTATATGTGGTATTCTCCCACGCCGGTATGCCTGTTTAACCCTGTGACAGCCGGATTTGGCAACAAAGGTTGCAGTGCATGTGAAGGACTATTGTCTGTTGACCCTAAAGGGAATATTCTGCCATGTTCCAGTTGGCCTGAACCTTTGGGGAACCTTCTGGAGGAAGGTTTTGAGGCAATATGGTTTAACAAACGAAGCCAGTATATTAGAGATAAAAAAGAAGCTCCGAGCGAGTGCAGGGAATGCATAGATTTTGCTGTTTGTCAGGGAGCATGCCCTCTTTATTTTAATGCCCACGGCTGTGAAGAATTAGTATCAATTTGGGATTCAAAAGGACTATAAGAAAGGAGTACCGTATGAAAAATATAAAAATACCGGGATTCCCGCCGCCTGAACAGCAGGATATGCTGAGGTTTTATATTCTGAAGAGCCTTTCGTATACAACAAGAATGATAGTGTATTTAAGTTGTATTGTTGTTGGATTCATTATTCAAATTATTACGGTTACTGCTTGGCCGGGTGCTCTTCTATTAATTTTTGCTGCAATGCTGAATTTGCTTAAAGGTTATAACAGCATGCCAAACCAAAGGTTAAACCATGACGACAACAACTGGACAAAAACTACCATGGAGAAAGTTCGATTAATTAGTCAGTTCAAAGAAAAAATTAATAAATGGGATAGAGATGCATTAGATATCTCCAATAGATTGGGATGCTTCACATTTGGTTGTGTAGTCTTTTTGTTATATTTTTTATTTATTATTGTAGAATCAGGATTAGGGGGTGTACGTGCTGCATCTATTTTTTTCGCAGATTCCTTTATTCTGATATTACCTTTATGGTTTAACGGGATGAAAAAAAAGGGCCATCAAAACATTTTATATATTAAAACAGATCTAATTATTGCATTGGAAGAATATTTTGAAACTATAAAAAAAGACGGAGAAAATTTTGTCCCATCACTGATATTGTCTAAAGATACATCCGGAAACAACTTCCCGACAAATTGCAGGTTTAATATTGTATTTGATAATGCGCCAGATGGTTTTTATGGAATTCAAGCTCAAATCAATATTAACGTTGTTGATAGAAGTTATCCTTATTTTTATTGTGTCATAACTGCAAAAGAAGGTTTTGGTCTTGATAGATATACAACGAGGTTTGTTATTCCCAAGGGTATCACTTTACAATATTCGAAAGATAAGGAAGCTGAGGTCATTGTAATTCGCCAGCGTACAACAAAGAACTCGGGGTACCATACGAAAATAAGTGCCTGTAAAAACATATTAGAGTTTACTTTGGGTATAGCAAGGTTGGTCCTTGAGTAAGGACAGGGGAATGGTTCTATGCCTTCCGAAGATAAATTAATATAGTAAAATAATCCGGAGGTTGACAGGGTGATCCTTAGGGCTAATACCCGCATACTCAACGAATACATGAGTAAAATATGTATGGGTCATCAATTCCAACCTCCGATTATTCGGAAAAACCTCTGCCGTGCACTTCAATGCTTTCATTGATATAAATAAAACTATTGGGATCAAGTTGTTTTAAATGATTTTTTATCTTTACCAGCTCATCATTTTTCACCAAGGTCTTGAGCATCATATTTTTCTTTAATTCAAAAGTACCAATCTATTACAACTAAGTTATTGTCGTATTAGGATTACCTAACTACTTTAACTCATGTAATAATAAAGGTCAAATACTTGTAGAACATATAATTACACTTTCAAATTAAAGTATAACGGTTTGAGATATACCGTAAGTGTCTAATTTTCTACAATGCATATTTATGATATATAAGCGTAAAGTAACCGAAGCAATATCACTAAGATCGAATAAGTTAAGGAGACATAATAATATGGCACAAAATAGGATCCCCCTATCTTGTATACTCCACCTAAAGTGTGATTTTGCGTTTAAGGGAACATATCTAGAGGTAAGAAAATATGCGTCAGACTGTGCGAAAACTGTTTTAACAAGCAGGTTATAATATTTGATTTTGCAACCGTAAATAAGCAGCAGCCGCAAACTTGCATAGATTTAATACTATTGATACTATCCGCACAGTCTGGCGTAGGGCTGGGTGGACAGGTTAGATAACAGCCTAGGGTTGTGGACATAGTATGGATATAACATTATAATAAAATTATGCCAATAACCAAGGGTGCAAATTTATCATATGGAAAATGATAGACGCCTAGTAGAAATACATTCTCACGGCACTTCGCTTATCAATTCCATTTCTTTTGGAGTATGATTAAGCAATAGGATGACAGGGGGATTTTCGTAACCCTACATGCAACGCAACGGTTTGAAGCAAGAAAAGCAAAAAACGAGGCGAAAATGCCATCTATTTGAGGCTCTAAGAGTGAGGGATAAGGTGCGAGAAAAGTCTTGTTTTAGCGGTTTACAAGATTCGGATAGTTTAGGTTGGGATATGGATAACGTGAAAATAGAGTGGGCGAGATGGATATAAGGGCAAACCGATGCCCGGGAAGATGCTTATGATGCAATATGTTTTTCTGCATGGTTTGGGACAAACACCAGCAAGTTTTGAAAGTACAATTAAAGAGATGAAATTAGACAAGGAATGTTTCTGTCCAGATTTATCGGAACTTCTTTACGGTAAAGAGATTACATACAATAATTTATACGATGCATTTGTTACGCTGTGCGATCAATACTCTGAGCAGCTTAATCTATGTGGTCTTTCCCTCGGTGGGATTCTTGCGTTAAACTATGCGATAGATTATCCGGCAAAGGTAAAATCAATAGTGCTGATTGCAGCACAATACAAAATGCCTAAAGCTTTGCTTTCTTTTCAAAACTGGATTTTCCGTTTTATGCCAAACTCAATGTTTAAAAGTACAGGATTTGGGAAAGAAGATTTTATCAACCTTTCAAAATCAATGATAAATCTAGATTTTAGTAACGGTTTGAAAAACATCACCTGCCCAGTCCTCGTTTTGTGCGGCGACAAGGATAAGGCGAATAAAAAAGCTACTGACGAATTATCAGAGTTGATTCCTAAAGCAGAAAAGCATTTAATTGAAAACTCGGGGCATGAAGTGAATATAAATGCTTCAAAGGAATTAGCAGCTATATTAAGTAAGTTTTATAGGGAAATTTAGAGCGAAGTCGCACTTCAGGTGCGACTTCGCTGTTTAAATACATAAACGCATGTTTCAAAGACATACTAAATATGTTTTAGCAAAAATAATCAATAGGACTAGCGGTATAACAGAGTATTCGATTGTAGGTATTTAAATTTCAAGGAAAAGGAGAGGGAATCAATGAGTAATGTAAAATTAGCAGTTATCTATTACAGCATGGGTGGTACAAATTACCAATTAGCTCAATGGGCCGCAGAAGGCGGAAAAGAGGCAGGGGCTGAAGTAAAGATATTAAAGGTTCGTGAGCTGGCACCTCAATCTATAATTGAAAAAAATCCAATCTGGAAAGCGCATGTAGAAGCGACTAGTAATATCAGTGAGGCCACACCGGAAGACCTCGAATGGGCAGACGCAATTATTTTCAGTTCACCAACCAGGTTCGGTGTTATGGCATCTCAGATGAAACAGTTCCTCGATTTGACAGGCGGTCTTTGGGCTCAGGGAAAGACGGTAAACAAGGTAGTTAGCGCAATGTCTTCTGCTCAAAACCCTCATGGCGGTCAGGAGGCAACTATTTTATCAATCTATACTGCAATGTTCCATTGGGGAGCAATTGTTGCAGCTCCTGGTTTTACAGACCAAGCTGTTTTCGGAGCCGGAGGAAATCCTTACGGAACATCTGTATCTGTTGACCAAGACGGCAAAATGGTTGAAAACGTGCAAGCAGCAGTTAAACATCAGGCAAAACGAACCGTTACAGTCGCAGATTGGATAAAAAAAGGGAATCAATAATTTTATAAATACAATGACAAAAGGGGGATCAATTGTGGTGAGATAGATTTGAAAAGCATACATGGCCTAAGGAGGAAAAATAAATATGAAGAAACCAAACGTAGTACTAATATTAGCAGATGATTTAGGTTATGGAGATGTTTCTAGTTTTAATTCTGAATCTAAAATTCATACAGAAAATATTGATTGTCTTGCACATGGCGGAATGCGATTTACTGACTCTCATGCTACATCCGCAGTCTGTACACCATCCCGCTATGGGTTGTTAACAGGTCGGTATAATTGGCGTTCGCGTTTAAAGAGTTATGTATTACCGGGAGATTCTGAAGCTTTAATTGAATACAACCGTAAAACATTAGCTCACATGTTTAAAGAAAATGGGTATAATACTGCCGTAGTTGGTAAATGGCATTTAGGTTTAGATTGGCAGCTAAAAGACGAATATGATTTTAAGAAATATGGTTTAGATGAGAAGAAATATAAGGTTTCTGATGTTCGCCATGGTCGCAAAGGTATATTCGACATTACAAAAGGTTGGTTTGAACCAAATGGATTAGATATTGATTACACAAAACCAATTACTTTTGGACCAAATCAATTAGGATTCGATTATTTCTTTGGAACTGCAGCTTCTTTGGATCAGCCTCCATTTGTTTATATTGAAAATGATCATGCTTTAGCTGATCCCACTACGATTACAGGAGAACATAACTTAGATAGAACAGGAGCATCCCAACAGCAAAAATGGGAGATTGGACCAATCGCTCCGGGATTCACGCATCAGAACGTTTGCAGAGATATGCAAGGAAAGGTATTAGAATTAATTGATGATTTTACTGAAAAAGAAGAACCGTTCTTTCTTTATTATCCAACTCATATAGTGCATGGTCCATTAATACCAGATAAAGAATATCAAGGAAAATCAGGGATCGGTATTTATGGAGATTTCGTTTTACAATTAGATTCCTATATAGGACAAATTGCAGATAAGTTAAAAGAGAATGGTATTTTCGATGATACTGTTGTGATATTTACAAGTGATAACGGTGCGTCTGGTGTCGCAGATTTCACTAGTTTAAAAGAAAAAGGACATAATCCAAGTTATCACTTTAGGGGAATGAAATTCGATGTTTGGGAAGGTGGACACCGAGTAGCAACAATTGTCAGCTATCCAAGAGTAATAAAAGCTGGTTCTGTATGTGAACAAGTGGTATGCCATTCAGATTTTTATCGCACTTTATCCGATCTTGTTGGTGCACAACTTGCAGATAATGTAGCAGAGGACTCTGTGTCAAATCTTCCTTTATGGCAAGGTAGTAATGCACCAGTGCGTAAGGATATCATACATTCTTCTGCAAATGGTGGATTTTCAATCCGAAGAGATTTTTGGAAATTAATATTTGTAGAAGATAGTGGCGTAGATATTCAGACGATTCTTGCGAAACCAAGCGAAGGAAAATACAAGGCTTATCAATTATATAATTTAGAAGATGATATAAAAGAAAAGAATAATTTAATTGGAAAATATCCTGAATTGGCAGTAGAATTACAGGCTATCTTAGAAGATTACATTCGAAAAGGGCGTTCTACTCCTGGAGAGCCCCAAGCAAACAGCCGAAATAATCCTGAAGGAGATTGGCCACAGATTAGCTATATGAAGGATTATGAAGAAGTTATTAATAAAACGGTTTAATATTTCTTAGTAACAGGTATTCGAAGAGGATACCTGTTATACTACAACCTTAATCCCTTTAATGTCTTTAATTCTAGATAAGATAATATTGCAGTTCAATAATACAATACCTGGCAATTTGTACATTACTTAAGTATCCCGATTATAATGTCATTTCTGTATATTTAATGCCTTTCCAGTAAACTGGGTTGTATACAACTGCTTCAGGAGGGAGGTTAACTCCTTTTAGGGCCCATTTCTTATACTCTTCAAAACCGGTACGGTCAACTATATAGCCGATATGCTCCTTTCCACCGGGAGCGTCTTTGGCTATATATTCTGTGACATAATCATATGTATTGAGAATTATTTTTATAATACTCTCTTCATCTACCCATTTGATAAAATCCTCTCCTAGACGGGGATTTTTCTTTCCTGTACGACCAAACAAGGTTAGCCGGTAGCGTTTTTCGGCGCCTTCTCCACGGGTCCAAGCACGCATTGGGCAGTTGAGTACACACTCACCGCAGCCTATACATTTTTCTGCATTACGGATAGGTCTTTCGTTTATCATTTCTATAGCCTGAACTGATTTTTTACGACAATATTTTTCACAGGCACCACAGGAAACACATCGGCTGCTGTCAAATGCCGGAATTGTCATACCCATAATACCGAAGTCATGCATGCGAACCTTTGCGCAATCATTAGGACAACCTGTGAGTGCAATTTTAAAATGTAAATCATGCGGGAAAATTGCTTTTTCTATTCGCTGCGCAAAAGCCGTAGTATCATAACAGGCATAAGGACAAACACGATTGCCAATACAGGCAGTTACATTTCGTGTGCCCGAAGCAGAATATCCTTCTCCCCGCACGGGCTGGTTAATGTTTAGAGCATCGATGATGGGCTGCAGATCTTCGTTTATCTTTGGAATAAGTTCATAAGGGATGCCGGGAATTTCAAAGCCCTGTCTTGATGTAATATGTACCGTTCCGTTGCCATATTCTCTTGCAATTTTTGCAACTTTCTCAAGGATTTCAGCATTCAAATGTCCTCCTGGAACACGAACCCGGCTTGCAGTAAATCCGCGTACTTTAGTAACACGAAAAGCATTCTTTTTTATTTTCTTTGTGTTTATATCCATTTTATTCACTTGTATAATGAAATTACATTATACGTTTCCTTTCTTTGTCAAATTCTTTTGACAAGCTATAATGTAAACAGACGCTGTGGATTAGTGATTTCACCTATAGCTTAGACTATTTTCTTTGAGGCTCTA
>JAAYNX010000194.1 GCA_012520615.1 Clostridiaceae bacterium
AATATTTTTGAGTATATACTTATGTTAAACTTTAGTTGGGTAACTAACAATAAATTGATTTGTCTATTTGCATTATTTTATTGCGATTATTTGTAATATAATTTTAATGTAATAGTAAAATATTGCTTCCATAATTAAACGGACAACAAAAAATTACCCTTGTTTTCCCCTCTTTATTCTCTTAAGTCCCTGTAAACATCTTCTTTTAAGTGGAAACCATCCTTGATTACCGTCTCATCAAGATTATCCTTATTAACAGAAATAACATCAATCATTAAATACGGGACATCGTATGTACCATCATTTATTGTGGTACTATGCGGAACGTTCTCACCCTCAGATAAAAGTTTGCAACTCTTTAGTGTTTCATCTACAAGATTTTTGATTGGTTTATATACTGTTGATATTTGTGTTCCCTCAAGAATTCTTTGACATGCCGCCAAGTCAGCATCGTGACCAACTACTTTGATTTTCCCTGTCATTCTTGCCACTGATATAGCATCAATTGCACCCCATGCCAGAGAATCGTTCCCGGCAATTATACCTTTAATACTATCACCTTTTTCCCTGAGAACTCCAGAAACGAAATCAAGTGCTAGTTCTCTTTTCCAATCCTCCACCCAAGTCTCGGCAACCACATTGATTTTTCCTCTATGCTTATTTAGAACTGACATATAGCCCGCATTAAACATTTTACTGTTATTATCATTTTCCGCTCCGTTCAGGATGATATAGTCACCCTCCGGCACAGCATCAACCAATGATTGTGCGGCAACTTGACCTACCTTGATGTTATCGAATGAAACGTAAACATCCACATTCGCATTGCGTACCAACCTATCGTAAGATACAACAGGAACCCCTGCTTTTTTAGCAGCGCTGACACACGCTATGGCATCCACGCTATCATGAGGAACAATAACAAGAACATCTATGCCACTTGTTATCATATCATTTACCTGTTCCAACTGAAGTTTGCTATCATTGTTAGCGTTTTTAACTATTACCTCGAATCCCTCTTGCTTAGCTTTTGCAATGAAAATATCCCTGTCTTGAAGCCAGCGATCCTCCTTAAATGTCGCCATGGAAAATCCGATTACCGTTTTTTTATCATTATTAGGCATCGGCATATTCTCTGGCTGTTTGCAAGATGTAAGCAAAAACATATTTCCCAAAATTAGTAGTAAAGACATGAGATATGCATTTTTTCTAAAGGAATTCATAGTACGCCTCACTTTCTATAACATTCCTTATACTCCGTGGCTGTATATCCTGTAATCTTTTTAAAGAGCTTTGAGAAATAGTTCGGGTCTTGATAACCTACCATTCCCGAAACCTCTTTAAGGGATAAGTCTGTACTTTCAAAGTATTGTTTTGCTTTCTCAATGCGAATTGTAATCAGGCGATCAATAAAGTTAACGCCGCTTGCTTCTTTATAAAACCGGCTGAAATAATATGGGCTCAAATTTACAACCCGCGCTATATCATCCAAGGTAATATCCTCAGTATAATTTTCTAATAAGTAATTGTCCGCCTTCTCAATAATCTGATTAATTTTAAGCTGGCGGCTCATTGTAAGCTCGTTTATTACTCTTTCTATATACTTTCTCAATATAGTTTTCAGCTCTGAATAATTAGCTGAAGTCATGATTTTGTTCAATACCTTATAATAGTCCTTGGCAATATCACCCCAACGATTTGTAAAACCAACAATGAGGACTATGCATTGGTCTTTAATCCCCTCCAAATTACCTACACTATCGACGATATTGTTAAATAGGTTGTCAAAAGCAACTAAAGTTGAATTCAGGTCCCCCTGAGCAACCTTTGAATATATTTCATGCTCGAATTTGTTTTCAAAATCCGGGGCGTCCTGATATTCTTCAATCATATCATCTATATGTAGTATGTTATCCTTGCTGTTTACAAGAGTCTGCAATGCTTGCATTGCCTCTCTGTATGATTTTTTTGCATTCACTACTTCCTGGTAGCATCTGCCAATTCCGATAGAAACCTCGCCAAAGGTATCTCTGATACGATCTAAAAAATCCTTTGCCAGCCTTGTCGCCGACGCCTTAATTGTGAAACTGTCTTTAGATGACCCAACCATCACATAAACTATAAGACGGTTTAGCATAATAGGGCCAACTATACACTGGCATATTGATTTAAGTATATCACGACAGTCCTCATAATGGTTCTGTGTTTTAACACTGGCACTTATTTTATTCTGTATTCCTCCTATTTCCTTTTCTCCAAATTCAACTGCCATTACATAGCCGCTGAATTTTTCCAACTCGAAAAGCCGACCGAAATTTTTCAGCTCCTCTGTATTATCTTCAAACATGCATATAGAATGGATAAATCCGTTTTCTAGAGTAGGCACTATTATTTCAAGCTTTTCTTTAAGCTCCAGCTCTTGGCTTATCCGCTTGCGCTTTTGGTCTATTACACTGATAGTCTTCTCAAGGGCTTCTATCAGCTTTTCTTCCTTCACCGGTTTTAAAAGATATTCGACAACGCCGAGATTCATCGCTTCAACAGCATAATCAAAATAATCATAGGCTGAAATTATTATAAAATAAACTTCCTTGTTGAATTCCCTAATTTTACGTATAGCTTCAAGGCCATTGATACCCGGCATTTTTATATCAATAAGCACTATATCCGGTCTAAGATTATAAGCCTTTTCTATTGCCTCCCTGCCTGATCTGGCCCTACCGCACACCTCAAGCTCTTTTAAACTATTCTTGATAATGTATTCAACCGAATCAAGCGCAATCGGCTCATCATCAACTATCAATACTCGGTACATTATTTACTCCTTGTTCTTTATTCCTAGGTAAAATAAAAATAACTTTTGTCAACCCATCCTCGCACTTTATGTCAACAGCGTCTTTTTTGTTGTAGTAAAGGCGCAAACGATTGATAACATTATTGACACCTATTCCTGTAGTATGCCCCTTCTTTGTGGCTAAAACAGTCTGAATCTCATCTTCGTTCTCATCCCCCAAAAGCTCATTAATCTTTTCTTGGGACATTCCCTGGCCATTGTCCATTACATACACATAGACAAACTCTTCATTACTTCTGACCATAAGGGTTATGGTACCACCTTCTTCCATCTCGCTTATACCATGAATATAAGCATTTTCGGCAATAGGCTGAAGAATCATTCTCGGCACCAGTATTTCCAGAGCACTTGGGTCGTCACCAAAATCAGTTTCAAAATTTACCGAATCACCAAAACGTGTTTGCAAAAGATATATATATGCGCACACATTGTCCATTTCTTGTTTTAGTGTAACATATGAATCCAATCCTTTTAAATTATAACGGAAAATATCGGCAGCATTTTCCAGATAAGTACAGGTTCTTTTATCCCCCTCAAGCATTGCTATTTTAGCACCTATATTTATAGTGTTAAAAATAAAATGAGGGTTTATCTGGGATTGCAACGCCAGCAATTCAGCTTCTCTAAGCTCATTTTTCATTTTAAGGTTATTCAGCTGTTGTTCATTCAAACTTGCTTCCAGTCTAGCTTTTTCCTGTATTTCATTTATATATTCTTTAATACTTACAACCATAAGATTAAAAGCATTGTACAGAACTCCTATTTCTCCTCCCGTAACCGATTGAACCTCTACATCAAAATCACCTACAGAAACCCGTTTTGCATAAGAGGCCAATTTTGTTATTGGCTTGGTAATCTGAAAACTAAAGCTTATAATCATAGCTGAAACAAATATAATTACGCAGATAATCAATATATTATTAAACGTGGTCGCAAACTGCATTCTCTTAGATATTGCCGCATAATTGTCGGAGGTGCTGATTAGCTCACCGCTCATTATTTCCTCTATGTAGCGCATTATATCGTTATTCTCTTTTACTGTCAGAGCATAATAAGTCGTATAGCCGTCAATATCACGGCCTCTTTTTGCCATAATTGCTTTTTCGGCATTATCAAGATAACTAATAATCATATTGGCGGCATTTGCACTTTTTATGCCCTCCGGTGAGTAATTTATATTCTCAATAAGGCTGTCTGCAAGGCTTTTTATTTCATTCATATAATCGTAAAAAGAAATAAGGCTGTCAGAACTATTTGTAGATAAATAAAATTGTACTTCCTGTTGAATAGAGCTTAATTGTCGGTACATAGCTGTTAGCTGCATGGTTTTTTCATACATGACTGTAGTATCTTTTATTATAATCTGCAGGGAAAAATACATATATATGGATGCAAGTAATACCACAATAATCGTTAGGAGAAAAAATATTAATAGCTTTGTTCTGAATTTAACACTGTTGAACCTGAGCATCGCTTACTCCCCATCACTAATTGTTATTAACTCCAAAAATATCTTCATACTGGCCAAGATTACCAGCGGTAAAAGTATAAATATCGGTATTATAAAACTCACTAATCTGTTTTCCATCGCAAACATCTGCCATTTGTAAAACAGTATTATAGCCTATTGCGTAGCTGTCTGCGGTAATCGTCCCATACACTACTCCGTCTTTAATATATTTCATTGTCTGGCTCATAGTACCGTAACCGATGATTTTGATATTGCCAACCTTTCCTGAGTCAATTACCACTTGGGCAACACCCGGCGTATTCCCGCTATCACTGCAGATGATTAAATCTATCTCGGGATTTTCAGTGAGAATAGATGTTGTCAGCTTATCAACCTCAAACATTTTAGCATCTAAGTTATACAACTGTGTTACAGACATATCAGGATATTGGGATATAGCTTCCAGTAATCCTTGGAATCTAATATTATTATATTGTTTTGAGTCACTTTCACCAGTATCATTTATTAATACAGCAATATTAGCCTTGCCGTTCGAAGCGGAAGCCGCCATTTCGCCCGAAGCAAAGCCTACCTCATAACTGTTTGAGCCGACAGTAGGGAAATCAGGAATATAAAAAACATCATTTTCGAATGTTATGGTTGTTATTCCGGCATCCCGTACTTTTTGTAGTATTTCTGTGCTGTATTTCACGTCAAACGGCTGCAAAGCTAACCCATCAACACCCGAAAGTATGGCTCTGTCTACGGCATTGGAAATTAGGCTAGCGTCTTTGTATTTTACATTTATAAACTCAACAAATACATTCCTGCTCAAACTTGCTTCTGTGGCACCCTTTTTGAATTTTGACCAGAATGGATCGTTATTATCATGAGTAATAATAACAAAATGATATTTAGGGGCATCCTGCTGAATCTGATTATCTGTATCATTGTTAAACGATATAGAAAGATTCACCAACATTCCTACTAACAATATTAATGCCAAAATCAACGCTGAATATGTATATTTCATGACCATCCCCTGATTTCAAGCTAACAAAAAATAAAAGTATTCTTATTATTTTTAGTTATACGTATTTATTAGTATATCACATCATTTTTTCAAGTAAACAGTAGAATATTGTATTATAACAACTGAGTATACTTGACAAAACAAGACGAGCAATAAAAAGCCTTCCAAAAAGAACTCTCTTTGAAAGGCTTAGATATATTATCGAATTATGGTCAAACCCCTTTTATTTATTCGTCTACCGTATGGGCTTCAATACTGCTTAGAAAAGCTTTATCATATTCAGCTTTAACCTTGCTCTCAATCTCTTTTATAAGCTCCGGGTTTTCTTTTAAGTATTTCTTTACATTTTCGCGTCCCTGCCCAATTCTCTGATCATTATATGAGAACCATGCACCGCTCTTTTTTATAATATCAAGGGTTACGCTCACGTCAAGAATACAGCCTTCCTTCGATATTCCCTCCCCGTATATAATGTCGAATTCAGCTTCCTTAAACGGAGGTGCTACTTTATTCTTAACAATTTTCACCTTAGTTCTGTTACCGATAGCTTCGCTTCCACTTTTGAGGGTTTCTACTCTTCTTACATCCAAACGTACCGATGAATAGAACTTCAGTGCTCGACCGCCGGGTGTTACCTCTGGGTTTCCAAACATAACTCCGACTTTTTCACGTAATTGGTTAATAAAAATCGCAACTGTTTTGGATTTGCTGATAACGCCTGACAGCTTTCTCATAGCTTGGGACATCAACCTAGCTTGAAGGGCCATATGAGAATCTCCCATTTCGCCGTCTATTTCAGCCTTTGGAACAAGTGCGGCTACAGAGTCCACAACAATAACATCAATAGCACCACTTCTTACAAGAGCTTCTGCAATTTCAAGGGCCTGCTCACCTGTATCGGGCTGAGATACTATGAGATTATCAATATCAACACCTAGTTTCTTTGCATAAACCGGATCCAGTGCGTGTTCGGCATCAATAAATGCTGCTTCTCCTCCGGCTTTCTGAGCTTCAGCAACAATATGTAGGGCAACTGTAGTCTTACCTGATGATTCAGGCCCAAAGATCTCAATAATTCTTCCTCTGGGCAAACCGCCCACTCCCAATGCGATATCAAGGGTAAGAGCCCCAGTGGGTATAGCATCAACACTAACATGGGGGACTTCACCCAACTTCATTACTGCACCCTTACCAAACTGTTTTTCTATTTGACCCATGACTAATTCTAAAGCTTTTTTCTTCTCTTCCATAACATGCCTTACGGCGAACCCTCCTTTTGCCGAACATTTGTTCTTATTATAAGATAAGTATTTGGGGATGTCAAGCATATTTTTTGTTATATTATAGAAATTATTCTAAAATCTCTTACTCGGCTGATTATCTTCTGTTTCCTAGCTTTAATCGTGACAATACCAAATTATTAATATATGTTATCTCGGGGGTTTTCATCTTTAATAGAATCAGCCAATACAGTCCAATACCCCCGGCTGCCGGAACACAGAGCGCCAGTATTTGGCTCAACTTTGAATTCACATCTGGTCGTACCAGAATTTTAAGGCCAAAAGTAATAAGCCCCGCCGGAATAACTGATATTACAGATTTTACAATATAACCAAAGTTATCAGTTATTATATCTATACCGGTCTTTTTCCTGAATGCCAGAATATAAATCATCATAATAAAAAATGCACTGATTGAATATGCAAGAGCCGTCCCTGCAATTCCTATGCTTGTGTATTTATTGAAAGCGGCGTTTAACATGTACAATATCGCTATTCCGAAAACTCCGCCAAACAATGGAGTCTTACTGTCGTGAATAGAATAGAATGCACGGGTCATCAATGCAATAGTCGAAGAAAATACAAGAGTCGCTGAATATCCCAGAAGGCAGAGCCCGCCATAGAAAACATCATATTCTGAACCTGAATCCCCCCATTTAAATAGCACCCTTATGATGTCATCACTTAATATCATCATGACAACAGATGTTGCTAAGGACAGAAGGAAAACCGTCTTAAGACCGTTATAAAGAACTTGTTTAAACTCATCGGGTTTCTCATCGGCATATTGCTCTGACAGTGTGGGAAGAAGTGCAATTCCTATGCTCTGGGCAAATATACCTAAAGGTAGCTGCCATGTGCGGTTTGCGTTGGTCAGGAGAGTTACCATCCCGGATTCATAAAATGTAGCATAACTTCTTGATATAATTACATTTACCTCAATAATCGTTGAAGAGATAAGTGAAGGAATAGCCTGGTTTATAAGCTTACTGAAGGCATTGCTTTTAAGGAAAAGTTTTGGTCGGTAGTAAGTAAAATGCCTGAATGCACCGGTAAACTGAATCGCAAAGAAAACAGCTCCCCCCATAACAACGCCCCAAGCTGTTAATTCAGCACTCTTTGCACCAAAAATAGCAATACTGATGATTGTACAGATATTATATATTACAGGACCGAAGGCGGTTATGGCAAATCTCTTATATGAATTCAGAATACCATTCATCTGTCCGGCCATCATCATAAATGGAGCGTTAAGAAGGAGTATTCTAGTCAGCTTTATTAATAAATCTTTATCTCCCGAGGTTCCTTCCTTGTATCCGGAAGCCAGTACACCCAAAAAGCCATCGGTAAAAATAAAAAATATAATTTCTAAAATAACCAATATTACAACCGACAAGTTCATAAAGGTACTTATTGCTTTCCAGCCAACTCTTTCTTTTCCTTTTGTCAGGTAAGTTGAGAGAATAGGGACAAACGCTGCAGCTATTGCTCCTCCGGCCAGAAGATCATAAATCAGATCTGGTAGTGTGAATGCCAGTATGAATTCATCAGAATAACCCATGGGCTTCATTTGTGTAGTTATAAGAACAGTTCTTAAAAAACCGGTTATACGGCTTAACAATGTACCAAACATAACCATGCCTGCTACAGTGGTTAGCTTTCTCGATGGTTCTTGGATACTTTCCATTTTAATCTCCCGTAAGTACGTTATATTTATATAAGGTCTAGCGGCTTGCCTGCAACGATTCAGCGGCTATAGCCTGCAATGATTTAGCGCTCCGGGCCAACAACCGGTTTCTAGTCGCTGCGCAGTAGCTTGCAACCAATCAGACTTCGTCTTCTTGGGCAAGCCTTGCATAGTACGCACATCTGCTTCTTCGGTCATTTTACTCCCTCACAAGCAGCGTTACATCCTCAGCAGTAGCTTTCTTAGCAGGTTCAGTGCGTTCAGGCATGCCATGTGTCTTACTCTCTCTCTGTCTCCGTTAAGGTTTAACTCAATTGACTCTATTTCACCATCTAAGATGGCTGCGACATAGACACTTCCCACAGGCTTTTCCGGTGTACCGCCGCCAGGCCCGGCTATGCCTGTAATAGCTATTCCTGCCCGGGTGCCTGTTTTATCAACTAAGCACCTAACCATTTCTATCGCTGTTTGCTTGCTCACCGCACCATAGGTATCGATTGTATCCGGATTAACACCCAGAACATTAATTTTAGATTCATTGGAGTATGTGATAAATCCGTTTTCAAATACTTTCGATATTCCCGGATTGTTTACCAGTTTAGCTGCCAGCATCCCCCCTGTGCAGGATTCGACAGTGGAGATAGTGATATTCTGTTCAATTAATAATTGAGCAACTACTTCATCAAGGGTTTCACCGTTAAATGCATAAAGATTGGAGCCCAACCGTTCTTTAATCTTTTCAATAACAGGGGCAATCATTCCCATGGCTTCATCATGATTTTTGCTTCTTGCCGTGACTCTGATTACTACCTCACCCATATTTACATATGGAGCAATAGTGGGATTTGACTGAGCTTCAATCAAGTCCAGAATCTTCATTTCCATCTCGGATTCTCCGATTCCGAAAACCTTTAACATTTTAGAGTTTATTACCTGGCCTGTCTTTTTCTCAAAATAGGGATATACGGTTTCTTCGAACATTGGGATCATCTCTTTGGGAGGGCCAGGAAACATTATGATTATCTTTCCGTCCTTCTCAATCAGGCATCCCGGTGCCGTGCCGTTATTATTGGGAATTATGGTACAACCTTCAGGCATATCTGCCTGTTTTGTGTTGTTTTCCATCATATTTCGATGCACTCTTTCAAAAAAGCATCTGATGTTTTTATAGGTTTCTTCGTGCCGTACAAGTTTCATTCCCAATATTTCAGCAATAGTTTCTTTTGTAATATCATCCTTCGTCGGCCCGAGGCCCCCGGTTGTAATAACAATATCAGCACGGCTTAAAGCCAATAATATACATTCTTTCATACGGCTAGGATTATCTCCTACAACGCTATGATAATATACACTTACACCCACATCGTTTAACCTTTTTGTGATATATTGGGCATTAGTGTTTACTATTTGTCCCATCAACAATTCTGTACCGACTGCAAGAATTTCAGCAACCATATATCTCTCACTCCAAAATAGATTCAATTTTAGCCCATACCTCCTCTATCCCTATTCGTTTAAGGGAAGAAAAGGCAATAACTTCGCAATCTTTGTCTAAGTCCAATACAAATCTTATTCTATCCAAATACTTTTTATATTCGGATCTGTTAATTTTATCTGCCTTAGTGGCAATAACAGCAAATTTCCTACCCGACTCTTTAATATAGTTCAACATAATAATGTCGTCGTCGGTAGGATCATGGCGTATATCAACTAAAAGCAATATAATATTCAAGTTTCTTCTTGAATTCAAATAGGTTTCGGCAAGTTTACCCCAAGATTGCTTTTCCTTTTTGGACACCTTTGCATAGCCATATCCGGGCAAATCCACCAAGGCTATTCTATCATTAATATTATAGAAATTGATAATCCGCGTCTTTCCAGGAGTATTTCCTACTCTCGCAAGAGCTTTTCTATTTACCAGAGAATTTATAAGTGAGGATTTGCCCACATTGGAACGGCCTGCCAAGGCAATCTCCGGCCAACCAGTATTCGGATATTGGTCGGGACCTACCGCTGATATCATAATCTCGGCTTTTTTAATAATCATGTGTTTCTCCCATCTATCCCTGTATTAACAGTTCCCGTGCAAGTTTCTTTGCAGCTTCGGTAGCATGCTCTCCGCTTAACAATCTTATTATTTCATTTTCTCTGTCTATGCCTTCAAGCTGCTTTACAAGGGTAAGAGTACGCCCACCCTTTTCTTCTTTTTCAATTAGATAATGATTATTTGCCTGACTGGCGATTTGGGCATGGTGGGTAATACAAATTACCTGATGATTCTTTGCTACTGCCTTTAGCTTTTCACCAAGTTTTGTAGCAGCTTTTCCGCTGACACCTGTGTCAATTTCATCAAAAACCAGTGTGGGAATGGCATCAATATCAGCTAAAATCGTTTTTATTGCCAGCATAACCCTTGACATTTCGCCGCCGGATGCAATTTTTGACAAAGGCTTAAGTGGTTCTCCGGTATTAGGCGAAAATAAGAACTCTACTTTATCGGTGCCGTTCTCATTAAAACCTTCATCCGGACACGATTGTATTAGGACTTCGAATTGGGTCTTTATCATTTCAAGATCCTTAAGCTCTTTTAAAATTCCGGTTTCAAGTTTTTTGGCAGCTTTAGTTCGCAAATTATTCATTACAGCACAGCGTTTATGTAGACTTTCTTCGACCGCTTCTATCTCTTTTCTAAGTTGCAGTATCAATTCTTCGCTTCGTTCAATCTCGTCTAACCGCTCTTTGGCATTATTGAGGTAGTTTAAAATTTCCTCAATAGACTCACCATATTTACGTTTCAGCCCTTGAATCAAGCTAATACGCTCTTCAATATTTTTATGAAGATTCGGATCATATTCTGTCCCGTCTCTGATTTCCCGAATCTCACGGGCAATATCGGTCAGCTTTTCGGATATGTCTCCAAGAGCATTGCTAATATCCATATAGTCAGAGTTAATATTCTCGACCTTTTTTACAGCATCCAGTGAAAGGCTTATTTTATCAAGGGCACTTTCATTATCTCCTTCTTCACCGTGAAGCAATTGGTAGGCATGTGAAAACGCAGAAATTATATCTTCTGAATGAGCAAGGATTTTACTCTTGTCATCAAGTTCCGTGTCTTCACCGATATATAATCTTGCAGCCTCAATCTCAGAAATTTGAAATTTTAGCATGTCTAAAGTACGTTCACGCTCTTTTCCTACTCCGGCAAGTGCCCTAAGCTTTGCTTTCAAAGAATTAAGTTCCTGCAAAGATTCTTGGTATTCTTTTTTCTCTTTGGCAAGCTCCTGGCCTGCAAATAAGTCTAAAAGCTCAATGTGCGTTTCGGCCCGCAGTAAGGATTGATTGTCATGCTGGCCGTGTATATCGACTAATCTTTGTCCAATATCCTTAAGCATTCCGACAGTAACCATTGTGCCGTTGACACGACAAATATTTTTCCCCGATTCGGTAAAAACGCGGGAAATCAATATACTCCCGTCTTCTTGGGGTTCGATACCCATAGAATCCAATAGTTCATTTAATTTGTTATCCTTACCGTAATCGCCGGAAAACAGGCCTTGGACAAAGGCCTTATCAGAACCCGAACGAATGAGCTCCCTCGAAACCCGTGATCCTAAAAGAGCATTAAGGGAGTCAATAATAATAGATTTGCCTGCGCCGGTCTCACCGGTCAACACAGTTAAACCCTTTAGCATGGGTATATTAATCTTTTCGATTATAGCGACGTTTTCAACTTCGAGTTGGTTTAGCATCTTATTCTAAGACACTCCTCTCACCATGCGAGTCAATTTATCCATGAGATCTTCGGCAATTTTTTCAGCACGGCATACCACCATCATTGTATCATCCCCGGCAATTGTACCGACTATGTCGTTCCAGCCCAGAGCGTCTAATGTTGCGGCTACAGCCTGTGCCATGCCCGGAAGTGTTTTAATTACAAGAATATTGTTTGCATAGTCACAGGATACATATGCTTCCTTGATAATAACCAACAACCTGTCATTCATATTTCCTCCGTCGGAATTCATTGCCGAGTAGCGATACTTTCCCCCGGATGAAAGAACTTTAACAAGTCTGAGTTCTTTAATGTCTCTGGATATGGTTGCCTGAGTAACATCCATCCCTGATTCTCTTAATTTTTCGGCCAAGTCATCCTGTGTTTCTATCTCGTAGTTCTCAATGATATCCAGTATCTTAGCGTGGCGGTTATACTTCATGTTTCCCTCCATAAAGTTTTCTAATTTTTTATGTATTATGAATCTTAGCTCTTAATACATCATAAAAATTTACTTGTTTAACAGAAGCAAAATAAACACTGTCCGGACAAGAACTTATGGATACTATATCATCCGGCTCGATGGGAAACCCTTCTTGACCATCTAAGGTAAGTATGGCATCCACATCAATATTATTGTCTAGACTAACTGTAATTATCTTTGTTTCATCTATAATAAAAGAGCGTGAGTATAAGATATGGGGGCATATAGGTGAAACAAGCAGCAGCCGCATATCCGGGGACACAATAGGCCCGCCTGCAGACAGAGAATACCCGGTTGAGCCGGTAGGAGTTGATATAATCACACCGTCACCGGCAAAGGAGTCAACGTATTTATCATCCATCAGTACCTTCAGCCTTAAAATACGGGAAAGAGCCGATCTGGAGACAACTGCATCATTAATGGCAATGTTAGTGTAAACACATTTACCATTGCGGAAAACCTCCACATTAAGTACAACCCGCGGCTGAATATGATATTGTCCGGCAACAATTCTCTCTACGGCCATCTCGATTTCGCTGGTTTCAACCTCGGCCAGAAAGCCCACAGTTCCTTTGTTAACACCAAGAACAGGCTTTTTATGGGGAAACGCTCCCCGAGCTGCCTTTAGAAAGGTTCCGTCCCCTCCGACACAAATAATGAAATCAGAGTCCTGATAAACGGAGTCTGATTCGGTTGCGTCAAGATTAAGACCTGCTTTGACCTTGGGGGTTACCAACACTTCAAAGCCCTTCTCTAATAATCTTTCTACAATTAAACCTGTATACTTATAATCAGTATCTTTATTTTTTCCAACTACTACGCCAATCTTTTTCAAATATACTCCACCCAAAAATGTATTCCTCTATATTATACATATGTTTTGCATATTAATACAAGCAAAACCGTGGGTATGCATGGTAGAATCATAAATTTATATACAATTCCAAATGCTGAAACAAAGATTAAAAAATGCTACAAATATACTTTGGCTTTAACTATGAAACAAACAGCAACTATTAATACCTATTACTTACTAAGTTCACATTGCTTCTTATCCATTTCTTTATTTCTTTAGAATGAGTAAAGTTATTTGTTATTAATTTATCTCCCTGTCTATCCTTCTCTAATAACAAG
>JAAYNX010000136.1 GCA_012520615.1 Clostridiaceae bacterium
AAATATTTTCGGTGACTATAACGGAGAGGTCCCACCTGTTCCCATTCCGAACACAGAAGTTAAGCTCTCCCGTGCCCACGATACTTGGCTGGAGACGGCCCGGGAAAATAGGTCGTTGCCGAATTTTTTATTCCTCAATAGCTCAGTCGGTAGAGCATGCGGCTGTTAACCGCAGGGTCGTTGGTTCGAGCCCAACTTGAGGAGCCATAATTAAGCGGCACACAGAAGTGTGCCGCTTAATTATGTTTTCTAGCCGGGTGAAAAACAACCCGGCTATATGCAGTTATTTGCCATAGATAAGTTTTGTGGTAGGAAATGTTATTCAATTTTGTTTAGCCAGAATAGCAATTCAATCTTATTATCATCGGGATTATAATTTGATATGTACTCGAAATGCGGATAATCCAGTCGTTTTTTATTATGTACAAGCGTAAATGGATTGCCTTCATAAAGGGTTTCAAGAATATCATAACATGCAATAGTATTTCCGTGAATGACATATTTCCCTTCAAGCTGAAGAAAAGTATCCTTGTATCCGCTTGTGCTAATCATTATGAGTCGGTATGTTCCATCCTTGCTGAACGAATATGCTTGAGCAAAAGGCGGTAGTTCGACAAGACCAGTCGTGATATCCTCATAACCAACAAACAAATTTGTACTGATATCCGACCATTTTCCCAAGAGTATATCCTTTGGGAAATCTTCTTTTCGGTCGATAAAAAGGGTATCAAGCTTCCTGTCATATTTTTCTTCCATTTCAAGTAGAGATATGAAGAAATTAGATGGTATGAATAGGGCGCTGTCACGGATAACAGGTGCCATGCCCAAATCATATTCCTTGCCATTGATAACTGCCTTAGTGGAATCTACCTCCAAATCAGCCCTTAGGAGAACTTCGTTTCTATTGTTCCATACTATACTTATGGATCCATTATCTTCATGGTACAAATCAGGGTAAGAAATGGGAAGATAGGGAATTTTGAAAGAAAACTCAAAAGCTTTAGCGTCAACCATCAGATAGTCGGTACCGCTCTTGCGTTTCACATAATAGTCATCATCACCGAGCTCAAAACCACATATTACTATCCTTTCGTAATCAGAATCGAAATAGGATACTTTTTCAGCTTTATTGGATTTTCGTCTTGAACTCCTTTTTTCTTCCCTTTCGTCTGAATCGTTTCCACACCCAGAAAATGAAATAGTAATTACAAAGCACATCAATATTGAAATGTATTTATTTAGATAAGATCTCACAAATAACCTCCTTGATGTATCTTTAATTATCATATTACAATTGTAATACATTGCTGTCAATCTAAGAACCAGATAGCTAATAAAGGCAATACAAGGTTCTTATTTCCATATTATAAATGGCTGTTGTAAACCATCAATATTTTTGGTAAATTGATACTATGTCAATTAAAATGTATCCTAGTTTAATAAGCTGCGGATTACGCTAATTTTTTCAGCAAGTACAGAAAATACTGAAAACGAAGGCGGGAAAAGTCCTTATTGACCAATATTTTTTACATAGGAAGGAAAACAATATGATAAAAAGAATCTTGGGGAAAACAGCAATTTTAATTCTTGCATCAATGATATTTGCCTCATGCTCTGCAAATATACAAAAGCAACCCGGTAATTCGATTGTAGACGCAACTTCGGATCCATCTACCAATTCTCAGTCGCCGTTGCCGGAAGAAACAACTACACCGGTTCCTACTCCAACCCCAACGCCTACACCTACTCCTACACCTACTCCTACTCCTGAGCCAAAAGAACCTGTGAAAGTAAAGGCTTTATATTTAACCGGTGGCATAGCCGCAAAAAATATAGATCATTATATAGATTTGGCAAATAAGACAGAGCTAAACTCTTTAGTAATTGATATAAAAGAAAACGGCATAATAAATTATGAATCTCAAATACCCTTAGCTCAAGAATTATCTCTATTTAAAAAGGTGTATAATGTAAAAGAGTTACTAAAAAAATGCCATGATAATGATATTTATGTAATAGGCCGAATTGTTGTCTTTAGAGATAACGGTCTTTCAAACAAAAAACCGGAATATGCTATAAAGAAACATAACGGCAGCTTATGGAAAGAAGGACAGATGGGTTCATGGACAAACCCATATATTCAAGAGGTTCTTGACTATAATATAGATATTGCAAAAGAGGCCGTAGAACTAGGTTTTGATGAGATTCAGTTTGATTATGTAAGATTTCCCACAGCAAGCTCAAAAGAAGTTAACTATGGTGAAAACCTTCCGGCAAAGACAGAAGTTATAAACGGATTTTTAAAGAAAGCCGTGGAAGAAATTAAGAAGGTAAAGGATGTACCTGTATCAGCAGACATTTTTGGAATTGTAATAGAAAGCGATAGGGATGGTAAAACAATCGGACAGTTGTTTGATGAGATAGGAATGGATATTGATTATATTTCACCTATGATTTACCCTTCTCATTATGCTAATGCTTCCAATGGAATCTTTGGTAATGGCGTAGGCCAGAGAATTAACGGCGTTTTGTTCACTGCTCCTGACCTTGAACCTTATAATGTTATTTATCAGGCTTTGCTGAAAGCCAAGTCAAGAATAAGTCAAGTGCCGGGCTATAAAGCAAAAGTAAGGCCTTATTTGCAGGATTTTACCATTAAGATGAAGGAAGGCTTCTACCAGGAATATGGTGCGAAACAGGTGAGAGAACAGATTCAGGCAGTATATGACGCCGGTTATGATGAATGGATTCTTTGGGATGGAAGCAATACATATTCAGAAAGTGTCTTTCTACCTGAAGATTAATGGTTTGTTGTTATCGACCTAACCGGTTACCGAAATCAAAGGTTTGAAAGGTCCTGAGTCGTTGAACAGGTGGAGGTTATACCCCCCGCTTGTGATAGTAACACTTACCTCCGCCTAAAAGGTGTAGGAAATCATTATTCTTGTTATAGTATAATTTGACGCTTGGATAGAAAGTAAAGCAGATTTATTAACGAAGGGCCGGATAAAATGGACGTAATTATTAATACTTCAGAAAACTATAGACTTGACAGGGTTGTTGCTTGCTTAGAGCAAATGCTTAATGAAATGGGCGGCATCGAGAAAATAGTAAAACCCGGAATGAGGGTAGCAATAAAACCTAATCTTCTAATGGCAAAAAGACCTGAAGAGGCGGCTACAACCCACCCTGCCGTCATTCATGCCGTAATTCAGCTGGTTCAAAAGGCCGGGGGAATAGCTGTTATTGTCGAGAGTCCGGGAGGACCTTACAATATTCCTATGCTCAAAATGGTATACGCGAAAACCGGTATAGAGCAGATTGCCAATGAAACAGGCGCTGAACTTAATTTTGATTTAAGGGTAGAAAAAATAAAGAACCCTCAAGCAGAATACTTAAAATCACTTAAAATCTTAAAGCCATTATATGATGCAGATGTGATTATAAATCTGGCGAAGTTAAAAACTCATGGATTTATGGTTTATACTGGTGCAGTTAAGAATATGTTTGGGTCTATTGCAGGGCTGGAAAAATCAGAGTATCACTTAAGAATGAGTAATGATGAGATGTTTGCCAATTGTCTTATCGATATATTCCTTGCCACAAAACCCCAGTTGAATATTATTGATGGCATAATTGCTATGGAAGGTGATGGGCCAAGTGCTGGGGTGCCTAAATACATTGGTTGTCTTTTTGCTTCAACAGATGCTTTTGCAGTTGATTATGTTGCATTGAACACTATAGGCGTTGATTATCGTAAAGTGCCAGTTATGAAGAATGCAGAAAGGCGTGGCATTTTTGATAAGAATGATATTAATATACTGGGTGTTGATATTGATAGTATTAAACCTGATGGCTTTGATGTACCTGCTCTTAGCCGCCAAAGAACCGGTTTAAGATACGTTATTGCACGTTTGCTCAAGAAGCAATTCCGTCCACAGCCTGAAATCATGCATGATAAATGTATAGGTTGCGGAAAATGTATTGAGGTTTGTCCACCGAAGACAATATCTAAAGATAAAGCAAAACAGGTTAATATTGATTACAGTAATTGTATAAGTTGTTTTTGCTGTCATGAATTCTGTCCGGAAAAGGCTATAAAAATAAAACACAATGCGTTAAGAAGATTTTTGGAATATAAACGTTTTTCTTAGCAATTTTCCACAATAATTGATTTAAAAGATTATTATTATGGGTAAAGTGTATAATTATAAATAAATAATTGTTGTTATGTTTAATAATATGGTAATATAATTATCATAATACATTCACGCCTGAGGAGAGAGCGACATGAACGTAGAGTATATAAATCCATTTATCGAGGCAAGTCAATCTGTATTGCTTATGATGACCGGTGAAAAACCAGAATTAGGTAAGGTTCATCTAAGAAAAGCACCTTTTGGCAGCGAGAATATCGCAGTTATTGTCGGTTTAACAGGAAAAATTAGAGGGCAAGTAGTAATATCGTTTACTATAGATTCTGCTTTGGCAGTCGCTTCTGCAATGATGGGTGGAATGACTGTAACGGAACTTGATGATATATCCAAAAGTGCAATTTCTGAGTTGGCTAATATGATTATGGGCAACACGGCAACGATTTTGGCAAGTAGAGATATAGGTATTGAGATTACTCCTCCATCATTACTGATGGGAGAGAGACTGATGATATCGCCTGCAAACATGCAGACTATCAGTATTCCGCTTGTTATTAGAAATGACAAAAGAATTGAAATTGATGTATCATTAGAGAATAAAAAGTAGTAATTGCCGAGTTTTCAACAGGGAGTAACTAGTGAAAGTAAATATTGTTTTGGTAGAGCCGGAAATACCTCAAAATACCGGTAATATTGCAAGATCCTGCGCTGCTACTGGGGCTGCACTGCATTTAGTGGGCCCCTTAGGTTTTTCTATAGAGGATCGATATTTAAAAAGGGCAGGCCTTGACTATTGGAAATATGTCGATCTTAAATATTATAACAGCTTTCAAGAATTCTTAGATCTTAACAAGGGAGCTAACTTTTTTTATTGTACAACCAAAGGGGAAAAATCTTACCATGAAATAAAATATCCGGAAGATTGTTTCCTGCTTTTCGGCAAAGAAACAAAAGGGCTGCCGGAAACAATTTTGAAAGCGAATTATGAAAAATGTATACGTATTCCGATGCTGGATAATATACGCTCTTTAAATTTATCTAATTCGGTGGCAGTTATTCTTTATGAAGTGCTTAGACAGAATGATTTTAAAAACATGCAGATTGAAGGGCACCTCCATGGGAAAGAATAATAAGCATAGAAATTAATTGGATTTATCATACTACAAAATGTACAGAACTTATATAAAAAAGGGTGGTCTTAATATGAATGGTCAACGCAAAAGAATAGGATTACTAACCGGTGGAGGAGATTGCCCCGGGCTAAACTCTGTCATTCGAGCCGTAGTAAAAACAGCTATTAATATTTATGGTTATGAAATAATCGGGTTTACAGATGGCTATATGGGTTTGGTTAATAACCGTTTTAAAAAACTAACCCTTTCCGATGTTTCCGGCCTTTTAGACAAAGGGGGTACTATCCTTGGTACAACTGATAGTTTTGATCCCTTCAACATGACAATAGATATTGACGGTGAAAAGCAAGAGAGGGATATGAGCGGCCGCATTGTTGATAATATAAAAATGCATGATATCGAGGCACTTATTGTAATAGGCGGAATTAATACGATTACAACAGGCTATAGACTCTCATTGCTGGGTGTTAATGTTATTGCCATTCCTAAGAATATAGATAATGATATTCCCGGTACAGATGCTACAATAGGATTCATCTCTGCAGTGAACACTGCCACAGAGGCGCTTGATAAATTACATTCCACAGCGGAATCACATCATCGTGTAATGGTTTTGGAAGTTATGGGGAGGCGTGCCGGATGGGTAGCTTTAGAGTCAGGCATAGCCGGAGGAGCTGATATTATTCTTATTCCTGAAATTCCATACGAAATAAATCTTATTGCCAGAAGAATTCTCGAAAGAAAAAAATCCGGCAAAAATTTCAGTATAGTCTGTGTTTCAGAAGGATGTATCCCGGCCGACAAAGCCAAAAATGCGGATAGCCCGGATGATAATTGTCCAAAATCAATGCATAATATTAGTTCGGATATTGCTACGGAACTAGAAAAACTAACGCATCTTGAAACACGTGTTACCGTATTGGGGTATTTACAAAGGGGTGGTGAACCATCACCTTCGGATAGAATATTGACAACAAGGCTTGGTGTTGAAGCTGTTAATATGGCTGCACAGGGAATTTATA
This sequence comes from Clostridiaceae bacterium, assembly GCA_012520615.1. Taxonomy (GTDB): domain Bacteria; phylum Bacillota; class Clostridia; order DSM-8532; family DSM-8532; genus DTU059. Next base: position 6,310 of record JAAYNX010000136.1, read on the forward strand.
ATAAAATGGCCGGAATTAGTAATAATGCACTTTGTCCAATTGATTTATCCGAGGTTGCCTATAAATGCAAGCATGTTCCTGTTGACGGCGAGCTTGTACGAATAGCAAGAAACATGGGAGTAAGCTTTGGAGATTAACAAAAAAGTAGGTGGCATTTCTTTCATATGGAGACATTTAAGCAAATAACACTAGAAGACATGACATTATTCAATGATATATTTTAAAATATAAAACCTATTGCATCTGAATTTACCTTTCCATATCTTTATATGTGGAGAAGAGATTACAATTTCAGCTACACTATAGTAGAAGGCTATTTATGCTTGATTTCCAGATCAAATGTATATCCGGCTTACAGTTTTTGCCCTCTTCCGGTAGATGGGATTAATGATGAGCAAAGATTGAAAAAGGCTATAAGATTTGTAGAAGAATTCTTCGAGGAAAACCAGCTTCAATTACGTTATGCCAGGGTCAGCGAAAACTGTATTGATAAACTTAAATGGTTTTATCAGGATAGAAACGTTATAGTAGAACCGCTTGAGCACACGTATGACTATGTTTATAATGCCTCGGATCTAATAAATCTCGCCGGTAAAAAATATAGTAAGAAGAGAAACCATATAAGCCAATTTATGAGACTATACGGGGATTATCAATATGTACCCATAACAGAGGACAATCTAGGAGAATGCAAAAGGATACTTGACATTTGGGCTGATAAAAATGAGCAAGATAAAGCTCCTGAAAATAGTGAAAGGTTTGCTTGCTACGAACTTTTCAATAACTGGAGCAAATTTACCTCGTTAAAAGGTGCATTGATAAAGGTTAATGGAAACTTTGAAGCCTTTACAATAGGTGAACTATTAAACCCTGAAACCGCATTAATACACATAGAAAAAGCAAATACCGATTTTCATGGCCTATATACTTTAATTAACAGAGACTTTTGTAGAAATGAATGGAGTAATGTAAAGTATATTAACCGTGAAGAGGATTTAGGAATTGAAGGCTTACGAAAATCTAAATTATCCTACAATCCAGCCTTTATGGTAAAGAAGTTTTTAGTGAAGGTTTTACATTGACTTTTATTTGCAACTTATATAGTATAAAAAATGTATTAATCCATGGGTTGGTTTGATCCAGCCCGTTTTGTGTTTCTGAGTTTCAGACTTGGAGGTTTATGATATGTCAAAAAAACCGAAAATTGCAGTTATTATGGGAAGTGATTCTGATTTTCCAGTGATTGAGGGAAGCTTAAAAATTCTTAAAGAATTTGGGGTGGACTATACGGTAAATGTCTGCTCAGCCCATAGAACACCAGATAAGGCCGCAGAACTTGCTAAAAATGCGGAAGCCAATGGCTATGATGTAATTATTGCAGCTGCGGGCAAAGCAGCACATTTGCCAGGGGTATTAGCGGCTTTTACTGTTCTTCCGGTTATCGGCTTACCGATAAAATCCTCTACAATGGACGGTCTTGATTCACTTCTTTCAATAGTACAGATGCCATCCGGTATTCCGGTAGCAACTGTTGCAATAAATGGCAGTGAAAATGCTGCACTTCTAGCCATTCAAATTTTAGGGGGAGAGTATCCTCATTTAAGAACCAAATTTCATGAATATAAAGAAAAAATGGCAGACCAAGTTATAAAAAAGGATCAACAGCTTCAAGATAAATTGAGAGGTATGGAATAGCATGGGAAAAAGAGTTTTAGATTTAAGTAGGTCCGATGAATTGAAAGACGGTATCCATGAGGCCTGTGGTGTCTTAGGAATATCAAATTATCAAGATGACGATCTAGCACATATGATGTATTTTGGGCTTTATGCACTTCAACATAGAGGACAGGAAAGCTGCGGGATTGCAATATACAAAGACGGTGAAATCACCGGGCAAAAGGGAATAGGGCTTGTTCCGGAAGTGTTCACCGAAAAAACACTTGATCGTATGGACGGCACATCTGCAATAGGGCATACTCGTTATTCTACCACCGGGGGCAGCTCAATTGAAAATTCCCAGCCCCTTATATTTAATTATAAGGGAGGAAAAATTGCTTTAGCCCATAACGGAAATCTTGTTAATGCAACAAAAATAAGATACGAGCTCGAAAATAAGGGAGCAATTTTTCAAACAGCTACCGATTCCGAAGTAATAGCGAACTTAATATCACGTTACGGCCTTAAATGCAAAGACCTTAAAGAAGTACTAATAAAAACCATGGATGTTATTAAGGGTGCCTATGCACTTGTTATACTGACTCAGAAAAAATTAGTCGGAATACGCGATCCGTGGGGGTTACGACCTTTATGCATAGGTAAATTAGGGGATTCATATGTTCTGGCATCGGAAAATTGCGCTTTTGATGCAATAGGAGCCGATTTTATCAGAGATGTGGAACCAGGAGAAATAATATTCATTGAAGATGATAATCTGATTTCAATTAAAACAAATTATAATAAAGCTCATAAGTCATGCATTTTCGAGCATATCTACTTTGCCAGACCAGACAGTGTTATTGATGGCGCTTCAATTTACAGATCACGTCTAGAAGCCGGAAAATTATTAGTAAAAGAGTATCCTGTGGATGCTGATCTCGTAGTTGGTGTTCCAGATTCGGGTATTACCGCAGCTATTGGCTATTCGAGAGAATCAGGAATTCCTTACGGTGAGGCACTTATTAAAAACCGTTATGTGGGAAGAACGTTTATACAACCCAACCAAAAACTAAGAGAACGTAGTGTAGGTATTAAGTTAAATGCTCTTAAAGAAGAGATAGACGGGAAAAGAATCATTATTATCGATGATTCACTAGTACGCGGAACAACTTCATATAAAATCGTTCAAATGCTTAAAAACGCAGGGGCAAAAGAAGTTCATATGCGTATTAGTTCACCACCTGTATTGAATCCATGCTATTTCGGTATTGACATATCTTCAAAAGAACATTTGATAGCTGCCAATTATACCATAGAAGAAATAAGGGAAAGCATCAATGCCGACAGTCTTGCTTTCTTAAGCGTGGAGAGTTTATTAAAAGCACCTATTGGTGCTCCTGCTAACTGCTTTTGCACAGGATGCTTTACAGGTGAATACCCAATGAAAGTACCTATGAATTCAGATAATGTTTTTCGGGGAGAACAATGTTAATTATAAAGAATTTATAGAAAGGCTAGGTTATAAAATGGCAAATTACAAGGAAGCAGGCGTAGATGTAGAAGCGGGTTACAAAGCAGTAAGTCTGATGAAATCCCATGTAAAGAAGACCCTACGCCCTGAGGTACTTACAGAAATCGGCGGATTTGGCGGCTTATTCAGTTTAGAAGGTATGAAATATGAGAAACCTGTACTGGTATCGGGTACAGATGGTGTCGGAACAAAACTAAAAATTGCTTTTCTCATGGACAAGCATGACACAGTGGGTATTGATTGTGTTGCGATGTGTGCTAATGACGTAGCATGCAGCGGAGCTCAGCCTTTGTTCTTCTTGGATTATATCGCATTAGGAAAACTTATTCCGGAGAAGGTTGAACAAATTGTTAAAGGTGTTGCAGATGGTTGTACCCAATCAGGTTGTGCTTTAATCGGCGGTGAAACTGCTGAAATGCCGGGTTTTTATCCGGAGGACGAATATGACTTAGCAGGTTTTGTGGTTGGGATAGCCGATAAGGACAAGCTAATAACCGGAAAAAAAATCAAAACCAAAGATATTCTCATAGGTCTTGCTTCTTCCGGAATACACAGTAACGGTTATTCATTGGTAAGAAAAATCTTTGATATAAATGATAAGGTTCTCAAAGAACATGTTGACACCCTTGGAAAGTCTTTAGGGGAAGAACTCCTGACACCCACGCGCATCTATGTTAAAACAATACTTTCCCTTTTAAGAAAATACAATATTAAAGGAATCGCACATATAACTGGCGGAGGATTTATTGAGAATATCCCCAGAATGTTGCCCGACGGCTTGAAAGCAGTAATTCATAAAGGTACATGGCCAATCCATCCTGTGTTTAAGCTTATGCAGGAGAAAGGCAATGTTGCCGAGAAAGATATGTATAATACGTTTAATATGGGAATTGGTATGGTATTAGCTGTTCCAGCGGAAATAGCACCTTTTGTTGTTGCAGAAGCTAATAATCTCGGAGAGAAAACCTATATTATCGGTGAGGTAGTAAAAGGCGAGGAGAAAATCGAAATATGTTAAGAATCGGCGTTATGGTCTCCGGAGGGGGTACTAATCTCCAAGCCATTCTGGATAGTATTGAAAAAGGCGATTTACCCGGATGCCAAATAGTTACGGTTGTTTCAAGCAAGCCGGATGCTTATGCTCTAGAACGGGCAAAATTAAACAACATACCATCAAAAGTCATATCCCGCAAAGATTTTAGTTCGATTGAGGATTATGATGATGCCCTTCTGTCCCATATGAATAGCTACAATGTTGAGCTGGTAGTATTAGCGGGTTTTTTAAGCCTTTTGGGTGAGAAATTCGTGCAGGAATATAAAAATGCAATTATTAATGTACATCCTTCACTGATTCCTTCTTTTTGCGGTAAGGGCTATTATGGACTTATCCCTCATATAAAAGCTCTGGAATACGGAGTTAAAATAACGGGTGCCACAGTCCACTTTGTCGAACCTGAATATGATTCAGGGCCGATTATATTACAGAAGGCTGTTGAGGTTTTGCCGGACGATACGGCGGAAACTTTACAAAAAAGAGTAATGGAGAAGGCTGAATGGGAGCTTTTGCCCAAAGCGATAAAGCTTTATAGCCAAGGAAAACTTAAAATTGACGGCCGTCATGTAGAAATACTATAGAGGTGAATAATGAAGATACTTGTTGTAGGTAGCGGAGGAAGAGAACACGCAATTTTATGGAAGCTGAAACAAAGTCCTAGGGTTACAAATCTTTACTGTGCGCCGGGAAATGGTGGAATTTCTGAAATATCCGAATGCGTTCCAATAAATGCAATGGATATTGATAGGATAGTTGCTTTTGCCCAGAAGGAAGCTATAGATATGGTTGTTGTAGCTCCTGATGATCCTTTGGCATCTGGTATGGTTGATGCTTTGGAAAATGCCGGTATCCGTGCATTGGGGCCAAGAAAAAATGCTGCAATTATAGAGGCAAGCAAGGTTTTTTCAAAGGATCTGATGAAAAAATATAATATTCCTTCTGCCGCATATGAAAGCTTTAGTGACAGTAAATCAGCCAAAGAATATATTAAAACAGCCAAATTACCCTTGGTTGTTAAAGCAGACGGACTTGCACTCGGAAAGGGTGTTCTAATCTGTAATACAACTGAGGAAGCATTGGAAGCAGTATCGTCAATTATGGACGATAAAAGATTTGGAGCGGCAGGGCAAAGAATTGTTGTGGAAGAGTATATGACAGGCCCTGAAGTATCCGTCCTTGCATTTACAGACGGAAAAACCATTATACCTATGGTTAGCTCACAGGATCATAAAAGAGCATTTGATAATGATCAAGGTCTCAATACAGGCGGAATGGGAGCTTTTTCACCCAGTAGAGTTTATACAAAAGAACTTCAGGAAGAGTGCATGAAAACCATATTTGTTCCTACCATAAGTGCAATGAATATTGAGGGAAGACCATTTAAAGGCATTTTGTATTTTGGATTAATGCTGACATCTGAGGGACCTAAAGTGCTGGAATACAATGCTCGTTTTGGTGATCCAGAAACTCAGGTGGTGCTTCCTCGTTTGGAAAACGATTTGGTCGAGGTCTTTGATGCAATTATTGATGAAAAATTGGGGACAATAGATTTGTCATGGAAGGAAAACTGTGCAGTTTGCGTTGTAATGGCTTCGGGTGGATATCCTGAGAGCTATATAAAAGGTTATGAAATAACAGGTATTGAATCCATTAAAAATTTGGACGATACCATTGTATTCCATGCGGGAACCAAGAAAGAAAATGGTAAGTTTTACACCAATGGCGGGCGTGTACTAGGAGTTACATCTGTGGCCGATGACATAGATAAAGCACGGGAAAAAGCATACAAGGCAGTTTCAACCATTAGCTTTAAAGATGCGCATTTCAGAAAAGATATTGGAATAAAGTAGCCATTATGGATAATGCCCGCAGAATAAGACTGGGCTCCCTAAGCAATAATATGTTAGGGAGGTGAGTTTTCCTTGAAAGCTAACAGATCAATAGGTTGTTCGGTAACCGAATGTAGATTTCATGCAAAAAGTGAGCCTATGTGCAGTCTGGAAAACATACAGGTTGCAAAAAACAAGCCCACAACAGCAACTGCAGAGAGCGATACCGAATGTGCGAGCTTTGAAAAAGAATAGTGCAATAGGCCGGTTATATACCGGCCTATTTTAATGTGCGGTGCGGTGGGAGCGCGTTCAAATCACTGCCTCCTACTAGAATTTTTGTGGCTGATAACCTAAAAAATAAAGATGACGCTAATAGCCATAACCGACATACCCAGCATAAGACCAAGAATAGAAAGATTGTGCTCCCCGTATTCTCTCGATGTTGGCAGCAGTTCATCAAGGGAGATGTACACCATAATTCCGGCAACAGCACCAAATATAATGCCGAACATTGTGTCAGTAATTAACGGACCAAGAATAGCTATTGCAAATATCGCACCCAATGGCTCAGATAAACCGGAGAAAAGAGAAGTCAAGAAGGCTTTTTTTTTGCTACCGGTTGCATAATAAACCGGAATGGAAACAGCTATTCCTTCAGGTATATTGTGAATTGCTATTGCTAAAGCAATGGAAATGCCAAGTGCCGAATTCTTCATTGTAGAAACATAGGATGCGATACCCTCGGGAAAATTGTGTAGTGTTACTGCTATTGCGGTAAATATTCCGGTTCGAAGTAGCTTTTCGGTATTTCGGTTATTATTTTTAGCAGATGTGCTTTTTTTGTGAAAAGTTTTGATTTTCCTTACTCGACGGGGGCGATTAGGCTCGGGAATAAACTCATTTATAAAAGCCATAAGCGTGATTCCGAAGAAGAATGACAGCACAGTTAGTATTTTACCGCTTACAGGGCCGTGAATATTGCATAGATTGGTCTGAGATTCCTGGTAAAGCTCAATAAACGAAACATATATCATTATCCCCGCTGAGAAACCCAGCATTATTGATAATATCTTTGTATTAGTTTTCTTGAATAGTACTACCATTAACCCGCCAATTCCGGTCGACAAACCAGCAAGCGTTGCTAAACAAATCGATAAAACTAGGTTTGAATCCATAAAGCTCCTTATGAGGCTGTGCGAAAACTATCCATGTATAAAATACCCTAGCTTATATTTATGATGGACATACCATATTAATGTGGCAATTGCGGCCGCAATTATTTTGGTATAATAAATACATAAAATGGTAATAAGATAAATTCTCTTTGCAAACATAAACCTCTGCTTGGGAGGTGAAAAAATATTTTTTAAGATGTAACATTTTAAGCATTTGATACGAATAAATAGTGAAGTCCACCAAGTTAAAATAAATAAGGAAAATTATTGGAGTATATTATTTATAAATAAATGAGAAGCAGAATGTAGCGGAAAGGTTCAAGGTTGAGTAAAACTTTTTTAAGAGGATGTATCATGAATTCAAAAGAAAATATCAAAGAAGACTCATTTAATGATTTACAGTCCTTTGATGAAATTGTACTTAGATACCGTGAAAATTCAATAAATTTTGCCAGGAGATATGTAAAAGATCTTCAAATCTGCGAGGATATTGTGCAAGAAGCGTTTGCTTCTGTTTTTGTATACAGGGATAAGTATAATCCTGATATGTCCTTTAAAACGTGGCTTTTCTCAATAATTCATAACAAATGTGTAGATTACCTCAGAAAAAACAGAGAATTGCTAAGTTATAGTATTGAAGCTGAATCCCGGGAATGTGGGACGTTCGAAAATCTTGATACCAAAATAATCTTAGAGCAGGAGATTGGTAGGCTTAAACCAAATTACAGGGCAATAATTCAAATGATAGAAGTTGAAGGTATGACAATCCGGGAAGCAGCAAAAGTCCTACAAATAAGTTACATATGTATTTTCTAAATTTCTAGGAATCTGCATACCCGTGTTTATAAGTATAATGGCTGCTGCTTGTATTCCGACTTTTCATGCATTCAAAATAAAACTTGATAGATTTGATGTAAGTGTATATGCGTATTTTTCTACATTTGCCATATGGCTTTTCCCTGGGGTTATGCTAGTTGTGGCTTTAAGCATGATGGTTTCACTTTTGAGTAATAATCCCATAACAGCGTTTGCCGTACAGTTTGCAGTTTTATTGTTATCAATTACTCCATTGAAGGGTGACTATAGTATCTACAAGGTTTTTATAAGACATAATGCTATCGAACCCATTGCTGACATTCAGGCACTTTATGTTAATAGGGTTTTTATATTTGCAATGTCAATAGTATTTGCTTTTATTACTGCTTGGCTCTGGCAAATAAAGAGGAGGAGTATTGGTGAAAGACTTAAATAAAGGTATGTTAATATACAATCTCAAATTAATTCCTAAGGCCAGCCTTTTTATCTCGATTTTGATGGTATTTGGCATACAAGCAATCTTCAGTCTAAAGATGGCAGACTTCAGTATGATGGCAAAAATAGGGGAGTTTATAGTTTCAATTTTAGGAATAATACTAATTCCGGCTGTGGCATTTGTTGATGAAAATTTAGATATAAAAGAAGTCATTTACTCTAAGGCTGTTTCGCCAGTTGTTCCGTCAGTAATACGCCTAGTTTTTATAATTATGATAATGTTTTTAGAAGTTTTAACTTTTGCGAAGATAGCTGTTTTACAAGGGAGCCGGTTTGATGAATTTTCAATAGTTACAAGAGTGTTTATTTCTGCAGTGTTTTTAGGAGCTTCCGGATATATGATCGGAATTCTCTCAAAAAATATTGCACTTTCGTATCTAGTATCATTTGGTTATTATGGTTTTGAGTTTACTACAAAAGGAAAGTATACGAAAGATTTGTACTTGTTTAGCCTGCAAAAAGGGTATTTCATGGTGGAAAAATGGTTTCTGTTGCTAATAGCGGTATTGTTTTTCGTAATAAGTTTAATCTATATAGGAAACAAGCGAGCCTTTTTATGAATATTATTGTTTTAGTATATATCCGCTACGATTGTACTGAAAAAACGCTTATGGTATAATACTACTTATTTAATCAATAATTAGAGACTATTAAATAATTAAAACAATATACTTTATTGGAGTTTTGCAAATATGGGAATCGAAAGACAGAAAAAAATACGTAATTTTTGCATAATAGCACATATCGACCATGGTAAATCCACACTGGCAGACAGGTTGCTCGAAAAGACCGGTGCTCTTACTTCAAGAGAAATGGACGAGCAGGTTCTTGATAATATGGATATTGAAAGAGAACGTGGCATAACCATAAAGGCACAGGCTGTCAGAATGGTTTATAAGGCTAATGACGGAGTTGAATATATACTTAACCTTATAGATACTCCCGGTCATGTGGACTTTAATTATGAGGTATCCAGAAGTATTGCCGCCTGTGAAGGAGCGGTGCTGGTGGTTGACGCATCTCAGGGTATCGAAGCTCAAACCTTAGCGAATGTATATCTTGCTCTTGAACACAATCTTGAGATAATGCCGGTAATTAACAAAATTGATTTACCGGGTGCAAGACCTGATGAGATAATTCAAGAAATAGAAGATGTAATAGGTATAGAAGCTCATGATGCGCCACAAATATCAGCAAAAAACGGGATTAATATTGAAAGCGTTTTAGAAAAAATAGTTGAGACAATTCCGGCGCCGTCAGGTGACGAAAATGAGCCCTTAAGAGCTTTGGTCTTTGACTCATACTATGATGCTTACAAAGGTGTTGTAGCCTATGTGCGTGTTATGGAGGGAAAAACGTTACTGGGTGATACTATTCGTATGATGCATACGGGTAAAGAATTTTTAATAACCGAAATAGGATATTTAAGAGCGGGAGGGCTTGTTCCCAGCGATTCCCTTCTGGCAGGTGAGGTAGGCTATATATGTGGGAGCATAAAAAATGTTAAGGACTGCCGAGTTGGCGATACTGTTACTAATGCGTCAAACCCTGCTAAAGAGCCTTTGCCGGGATATAAAAAGGCTGTTCCTATGGTTTTTTGTGGCATATATCCTTTGGACGGTTCTAAATATGGGGATCTTAGAGATTCACTTGAAAAGCTTCAGTTGAACGATGCTTCCTTAATGTTTGAGCCTGAAACATCAAAGGCTCTCGGTTTTGGTTTCCGTTGTGGATTCCTCGGGTTGCTACACATGGAAATTATTCAGGAGCGGTTGGAACGTGAATATAATCTGGATATTATAACAACCGCACCAAGCGTTATATATAAAATTATCAAGACTAATGGTGAAGTAATTGAGCTTGATAATCCAACCAATATGCCCGATGTTACAGAAATTGAAAAAATGGAAGAACCAATAGTGAATGTTACCATAATGACACCGACAGAATTTGTGGGAAACATTATGGAACTTTGTCAAGAACGACGTGGGGTATATCTGGGTATGGAATATCTTGAAGCAACCAGGACTCTATTAAAATATGAAATGCCGCTAAATGAAATAATCTATGATTTCTTTGATGCTTTAAAATCTCGGACCAAAGGGTATGCATCTTTGGACTACGAACTAAAGGGCTACAAGGAATCAAATCTTGTTAAGATGGATATTAAAATGAACAATGAGATTGTAGACGCACTTTCATTTATTATTCATGCTGAGAAGGCATATTCCAGAGGCAGAAGAATGGCTGAGAAATTAAAGGATACTATCCCGAGGCAAATGTTTGAGATTCCTATTCAAGCTTGTATTGGGAACAAAATAATAGCAAGGGAAACGGTTAAAGCATTTAGAAAAGACGTTCTTGCCAAATGCTATGGTGGAGATATTTCACGAAAGAGAAAGCTGTTGGAAAAACAGAAGGAAGGTAAAAAGCGTATGCGTCAGGTAGGCAGTGTTGAAGTGCCGCAAGAAGCTTTTATGAGTGTTCTGAAGCTTGACACATAATACATGAGAAGTTAGCGGCTCCGCTTCACGCATGACATCGAGAGCGGTTCCGAGTAAACGTAATTGAAGCGGTTGCAAGGTTTCTATTCTTTTGTATCACTATAGAACCTTTAGTCGATATCATGCGTGCCGCTCAGGAATTTCGTCCGGAAATTATTCGCGGCCGCTACGCAATCCTGCTCCGCTTCACGCATGACATCGACAGCGGTTCTATGTAAACGTAATGAAGCGGTTGCAAGGTTTCTCAATGAGATAAGCCGGCCGCTTCAGAGGGCGACTGCCGCAGGATAACTATATTAGAAAAGTATGAGCGACCCGTGAAAGGCTTACTGCATGAATCAAAAACAAATCGGTCTTTATATTCATATCCCTTTCTGCAAGCAGAAGTGCTATTACTGTGATTTTCCCTCTTACTCCGGAATGGAGGAATATTGGGAAGCATATATTGACGCTCTGGTGTCCGAGCTTATTATAAAGGCAGAGGAATATAAAAACCCTGATATAATGACTATTTTTATCGGAGGCGGAACCCCATCACTGATTCCTGCGACGTATATATCAAAGGTGCTGAATACCGTTTATAAAAACTATAATGTTTTACCGGATTGCGAAAGTACCATTGAATGTAATCCCGGTACCTTAAATGATGAAAAACTGAGAGCATATAAGAATTTTGGACTGAACCGTCTCAGTATTGGTTTACAGGCTTGCCAAGATGAAATTTTGAAACAGCTCGGCAGGATTCATACCTTCGAAGATTTTTTATTTTCCTTAAAACTCGCACAAAAACATGAATTTCAAAATTTAAATGCCGATATAATATTTGGTATTCCAAATCAGACATTTGCGGATTGGCAGGATACAATTGACCGGATTCTTGCCTTAGATCTTGCTCATATCTCATGTTATAGTTTACTGATTGAAGACGGTACTGTTTTTGGAGAGCTTAAGGAAAAGGGACTTATAAAAGAGGCAGAGGATGAGCTTGACAGAAAAATGTATCATTATGCGGTTGAGCGTTTTAATGAATCCGGACTATACCAATATGAGATATCAAATTTTGCGAAACCTCATTTAAGGTGCCGACATAATATGAATTATTGGAGGAGAGGCGAGTACCTGGGGGTAGGCGCAGGAGCCCATTCTCATTACAATAAAAGAAGGTTTGCTAATACAGCAGATGTATCGATGTACATTGAAGGTGTTAAAAAAGGAAAGTTCATTCTGACGGAGGATAACCATCTTTCGAAGGAAGATGAGCTTGAAGAGAGTATTTTTTTAGGATTGCGACTTACTGAAGGGATAGATTTTTCTGTGCTTTCAAAAGAGTATGGTATTGATTTGGAGAAAAAGAATTATAAAAAACTTGAGAAGCTTATATCGCAAAAACTTGTAGAACGTGATGGTACTATGTTAAGATTAACAAAAAAAGGGATGGATTTGGCGAATGCTGTCATTGTTGAATTAATATGATTTCCTTTTTGAAAAGGAGTTTAGGGTAATCGGGAGGGATCTGTATGGAAAAGAAGAATGATTATGATATAGCGTTAGCAGTACCTGGACTTACAGAGATCAGCAATAGTTATATGGAAGATTTTCTAGGAGAGATCTTGGAAATATTAGATGAGATTGAGCTAGAGCTTGTGAATTTGGAGATGGATCCCGGTAATAAGGAAAGCCTCAATTCTATTTATTGTAGTTTCCATACCATTAGAGGCCTTTCTGGACTTCTTAATAATGTCACCAGTACAAAGATTGCCATAGCAACTGAAGATTTATTGGAGACAGTAAGAAAATATAGTCCGATGATATCAAAAACCATTATTAATCTTATTCTGGACTCTATAAGCTTTATTAAAGAGCTAAATAATAATCCTAATAGAATTGATGACAGTAAATTTTCTGGAGAAGTTGGTCGTCATCTAAAGAATCTTGCCATTATCAAAGACGACATTCTCTTAGAGGTGCGCAAACCCATGGCCCGAGAATCCCGTATAGGAGAAATACTGGTTCAAGAGGGTGCATTGGCGCAATCAGAGGTTGAGGATGTTCTAAAAAAGCAAAACAGCAGCAACAATAAAATGAAGTTTGGTGAAATTGTACTTAGAGAAAAAAAGGTCGATGCCTCTGACATTATAAAAGCCATCCGCATGCAGAAGGTTCGCAACACAAGTTCTGTAGACCAGTATGTAAGAATACCATTGGAGAGATTGGACCAAATAATCAGCATAATACAGAATGTAAGCTCTATATATGATTCGGTAAAAGATGAAGCTGTTCTTCGTTTTGGCAGCAATGATGCATTAACAATTGAGTCAACAAAAGCCTATCACTTAATTGCCGATATACGCAATATCCTTAAAGAATTGCGCATGGTAACATTGCAACAAGCATTCCAGAAGCTAACGAGGCTGGTTTGTTCAATAATTGAGGAAAACCATTTAGAAGTTATGTTCTCGACTTTGGGAGAAAATATTGAGGTGGACAAGGAGATAGCAGACAGAATTGCACTTCCTTTGGGTGATTTAATCTGGCTTCTACTTGAAAAAGCTTATAACAATAACGGTGCTAATAAACGTATCGGAAGTATTGAAGTGGTTGCCTATGAAGGTAATAATTCCGTACATATCGATATTACTGGTGACGCTGTTACTGATTTAGATGAGCTTAAATCAGACAATAAGTACACCGAGAATATGCAAAAGCTCAGTTATCTAAAATGCAAGCTCGAAGCCGATGATATGAATGGAGAAGGCGTGAGAATGTCCATTATAATCCCAAGATAATTTTACTCAAGTACATATTAATAGGTTTCAAAGACAAATAATACTCGTGTATAATACACGAGTATTTTTGCGGCCGTAACACTGCTTGTGAAGGAGCGAAGCGACTGAAGAAGCAGATGTACGTCCTATGCAAGGCTTGCCCAAGAGGGCGAGCAAAGCGAAGCCAGATTGGCGTCAAGCTACTGCTGCGGCCGT
>JAAYNX010000043.1 GCA_012520615.1 Clostridiaceae bacterium
CGGATTTAACGATGCAATTCACGCAGTTTATCCAAAAACCGAAATTCAGCGCTGTATTATCCACCAAATTCGCTATTCCACCCGGTTTATCTCCTATAAGGATATTAAACCATTTATGGTTGATTTGAAATTGGTCTATCAGGCAAGCACAGAAGATATTGCCTTGCAGCAACTTGACTCACTAGATAACAAATGGGGGAAAAGGTATCCCTGTACTATTAGCTCATGGCGAAATAATTGGGCCGAGCTATCCACATACTTCAAATACCCGTCGGAACTGAGAAAGCTAATCTATACGACAAATTCCATCGAGAATTTCAATCGTCAGCTTAGGAAAGTCACCAAGTCCAAGACGATATTCCCGACAGACGATTCCCTCTTTAAAATGCTGTATCTAGCGATGAATGACATCACTGCAAAATGGAAAGGTCGGCCAAGAGAATGGACAAGAATTCTAGAGCAGCTTATCATCTATTTTGATGACAGGGTTTCGCTTCTGGATGTTGAATAATCCAATGTTATTAAAAAAGGCTGCCAATTTTATTTTGACAGCCTAAGAATTATGGATAGAATTATATTAAATTAGATTTTCATTATGCCCTGTTCTTTGAAAAGTACATTTTACTATTTTTCATTGATCTGGAAAATCAGAAAGCACAAAATTATTTACACTACCGACAAGGTACCTGTCCCTTCGTCACGTCAAAAATTGGCAGCCTTCATCCATATGAACATTGCAAGTTAAAATGAAACAATTTTCTAAGCCTACCCCCACCGCCCTCAAAGGGCTTACTCAAAATTTCTTTGAATAAGCCCTACATAACAAAGTGGAGTTCAATCTTTAGTGTTTAAACCAATATGCCGTTGCACCAATAATTTCACCGACATTGTAGGACGATAAAATAACTAACATTAAGATTAAGATAGAAACTAACAACCTAAAAATCAAACTTTTTCGAAACAGATCAATAAACTTGTCGTTCAAATTTACTAATATGTTAATTAATATCACCACCTTATCACATGAAAAATTATTTGTTACTATTGCTTAACTCTTCATATTTATTTGTCACGCCTAATGCACATGAGCTACATGCTACTACTACTATTAGACAAATAAGAGCTGCTGTTCCAAGTCCAATACCACCATTAGTTTCAATCAATTCTTTATTGTTTAATTCAATCATATACTACCTCCTTAATGCGACCATCTATATATTGTTTCGCCAATGACTTCTCCAACTTCGTATGAAGCGGTTATTACTGTTGCAACAACAATTATTGTAGCACATATAGCACCTACTGCTACCCAATCAACAACTCCCCCATCAAGTGAAACCATTTCTTGTTCATTTAGTTCACTAAAACCGTGAAATTTTAATGCTTCTGTCATTTTATTATCTCCTTCCATAGTTATATTATATCTCTACTGACTTTAATACCCTTATCTAGAATTCAGATATATACAGCCAGACAAGACCAAAATAGATTACAGTACTGACGGATTCACTCCAATATACAAATCCGTGACCATATCATTC
>JAAYNX010000190.1 GCA_012520615.1 Clostridiaceae bacterium
CATTGATAATAATTTATCTCTTAATTGAAAAAAAACAGAGGAATAAAACCATAAAAGGAACATTTAAAAAAATGGACGAAATAACGGATAAATACAGGGAGGAAAAAATTGGTTTGATTAAAAAAATGGTTAAAGAGAATTTAGAAGACATGGAAAAAACAAAAATTAAAGACAGGATCTCCTGGATTGATGGATATCTTGATGCATACACAATACTTAAAGAACAATTTTATTTACTCTAAAAGAAAGAAAAATATTTACAATGATTAAATATGATATGATAATCGGCATTGATCCGGACGTGGATAAATCCGGCGTGGCTGAATTAATCTTAAAAAACAGACTACTGGAAGCAACAACGCTTGCCTTTCCCGAACTTCTCGATTATTTGCAGGCAAGAAAAAAGATGGCTGAAAAAGGGAATTATTCATTAGTTGTTATCGTTGAGGCAAGTTGGTTGATTTCACACAATTGGCACAAAGGGAATAAAGATAATTACAGAACGGCTGCCGCAAAAGGCAATTCAGCAGGAAGGAACCACGAAGTCGGAAGAAAAATTGTCGAGATGTGCAGGCATTACGGAATAGAGGTTATCGAACAGCGACCTTTAAGAAAGTGCTGGAAGGGTTCAGGAGGAAAGATAACACATAAAGAATTGAACAGCATTTTAATAAAAAGAAACATGCAACCATTCAAAAGATCAAATCAGGAGGTAAGGGATAGTGTTTTAATTTCACTTTTACATGGAGGGATTTTATAATGGGAAATATAACAAGCGGGGGAGCAATCCCCCGCTTTTCTGTCTTACCTATTGGAAGGAAATCAGAATTTACTGATTGACAGACCCTTCCTGGTTCGATTAAATACTCTTCAAAAAGAGCATCAAGAAATAAAAGTTTATTTCAATTCCTTCTGGTGCGATTAACGATGCAAACATAGAAGTTCTCATTTTTATTTGCAAAACAAAAAGCATGTTTTACAGCATAAGATAAAGAGAAAAAGCAATTGTAGATAAATATAGAATAAGTTTTTCATTGAAACGTGTATTATTATGATACACGTTTTATTTTTGTATTGTTTTGTATTCTATTCTATTAAGAATGAAAAAATGACGTTTGACGAAATAAAAAAAGAATGCGCAGATATGCAGGCAGAATTGGAAACATTGATTCCCGATAGTGCGGACGGTGCAATCGAGCGTGGAAAAGAAATTGCAGTATATCATGCACGCACAGGATATTTGCTTGCTATTGCAAAACAACTTGTAAGGTCTAAAAAAACAAACGAAATAAGCGAAACAATTATTAAAATAGCAAAGGAGAATTATTTATCCGCAAAAGCTCAAAATGCGCTCGTCGACTGTATTGCAAGCGACGAAATGTTCCTGGTTGATTGGTTGGATAGACTAAACTCAATGTGTGTGCATCAAATAGACCTTATCCGTTCGATTATCAGCAAAGAAAAGGCTGAAATGCAAATTAATTCACAATTTAACTATGGAAACCAAAGATAAAAATATAAATAAAAAGAAACTTACACCAAAAGAAAAACGCTTTTGTTACCAGTATGTTTTGCATTTGAATGCAACAAAAGCAGCCATATTGGCAGGATATTCCGAAAAATCAGCTCGTGTAACAGGATGTAGATTGTTAACAAAAGCTAACATTCAAGAACGTATAAAATATCTACAAAATAATCTTTCCGAGACGGCACAAATTTCGGCATTGCGTGTTTTGAAAGAACATGAAAAAATTGCTTTTGCCGATGCAGGGCAGTTACGGGACGGTTGGATATCTTTAAAGGAATTTGAAAATCTTACACCTGCCCAAAAAGCAATCATTCAGGAGATTACAACAAAAGAAACAAAATACGGCATGGAGATCAAGATTAAGCTGTTCGACAAACAGCGAAGCCTTGATGCAATTAATAACATGCTTGGATTTGATGCTCCACTACGGGCCGAATTGACGGGTAAAGACGGGAAAGACTTATTCCCGGATATTAAAATCGAGATCATCGATAAAACGGAAGATGTAAGGAATGACAATTCAGACAACGAAAGTTTATAAAATTGTTGACGAAGCTATAAAGAATGGCTACACAACCATTTCGGCACAAGGAAGTAGCCGTAGTAGCAAAACATATAACATCCTTATATGGCTTATCATCTATTGTTTAAACAATCCGGGAACACGCTTATCGGTTGTCAGGGCAACATTGCCTGCTTTGAAAGGGTCGGTTTTCATTGATTTTAAAGAGATACTCAACAAGATAAAAATATTTGACGAAAAAGCGTTGAACAAAACGGAATTGACATATATATTTCCGAACGGATCATGGGTCGAATTCTTTTCTACTGACAGCGAACAGAAACTAAGAGGGAGGAAAAGAGATATTTTGTTTGTAAATGAAGCGAATGAATTGAAATATATAGAGTGGCAGCAGCTTAAAATGAGGACAACAAAATTTACGCTGCTCGATTATAATCCTTCTTTTTCAGACGATCACTGGATTTGCGATGTGAACAAAGAAAAGAAAACATTCCATTTTATATCGACATATAAAGACAACCCTTTTCTCGAGGAAACAATTATCAGAGAAATAGAGAGCCTGCAACACAAAAACGAAAGCCTTTGGAAGATTTACGGGCTGGGGTTACAGGCACAGATTGAAGGTTTGATTTTTACGAATATTGAAATCATTGACGAAATTCCGGGTTATGTTAAAATGAACCATATCGGGATTGACTTCGGATATTCCAACGATCCGACGGCTATTGTCGATACGGGAATATATGGAGAGTGCTTATATGTTGACGAAATATGTTATAGAACATATATGCTTACGTCCGATATAATTAGAGAATTGAAGCCGTATTATCCAAAGAAAGTCATTGCAGAAAGTGCCGATCCACGTTTGATCCAAGAAATACGCAATGCCGGTATAAATATCAAACCGGTAAAGAAAAGCAATGGCTCAATAAAGGAAGGTATAACGAAAATGCTTGAGTATAAAATATACGTAACAAAACAATCCGCAAATGTGATCAAGGAATTCAAGAACTATACCTACGAACAAGACAATAATGGAAAATGGCTAAACGAACCGATTGATGCTTTCAATCATGCAATAGATGCGATAAGATATGTAATACTTGAAACCGTGCTTGGGAAAAATAGAAAGAAACAAAACGTTGCCGATCTTTTTGGCTACTAATATGTATCACTATAATACAACAAAATATGACGATAGAAGAAATTTTCAAGCAGGCAACCTCAAATGATGTGATTTCAGAATTGAAATCAAAACGTTATACACCTCAACCGGATGTTGCGGCAGCCAATAAAGCTCTTGACCCTGAACTGCACAACATAAACGACAGGATTTTGCGTCCCGATAAACGGGTTAAGGTCGATGCAGAAGATAACAATGTGCGCAAGGTAGTGGATACAAACGGTGAATCGGTAAACTACAAAATAGAAAAGGTCGCACGTATCAAATTGGCTCTTCAAAAACTTATTATAAAACGTGCCGTGTCGTTTCTGTTTGGAAATCCTGTTGCTTACAATGCAACGCCTGACAACGATAATCAGGAAACAATTATAAAGGCGTTGAATCGGATACTTTATGACGTAAAAAGCAATTCGCTGAACAGAAAAGTTGCCCGATCAATCTTCAGTTACAAGGAATGCGCCGAATTGTGGTACCCTGTTGAAAAACGAAACACGAATTACGGGTTTAATTCGCAATTTAAGTTGAAATGTGCCGTGTTTTCACCAGGATTTGGCGATATCCTTTATCCTTATTGGGACGAAACAGGCGATATGATCGCTTTCTCTCGGGAATTTAGCCGAGAAGACGAGAATAAAATAAAGTATAATTATTTCGAAACATACACCGACACGGAGCATTGGTTGTGGTTGTATGGAACAAACGGTTATGAAGTGGTTGAAGGTTATCCAAAGCCAATTTCAATCGGGAAGATACCTGTTGTTTACGGTTATCAGGAAAAATTCGAAACGGAAGACGTAAATTCATTAATCGACAGGCTGGAAACATTGCTTTCCAATTTTGCCGACACAAACGATTATCATGCAAGCCCGAAAATATTCGTTACAGGCCAAATAAACGGTTGGTCAAAAAAAGGGGAAAGTGGAGCGGTTATCGAAGGCGAAGAAGGAGCTACGATGCAATATGTGTCTTGGCAAAATGCGCCAGAATCGGTAAAGCTTGAAATAGAAACCCTTTTGAAAATGATTTACACGATCACTCAAACGCCGGATATTTCATTTGAATCTGTGAAAGGGCTTGGAGCGATTAGTGG
>JAAYNX010000161.1 GCA_012520615.1 Clostridiaceae bacterium
TACACTTCAGATAATAACAAGCAGTGGATGACAATTGATCAGCTCAAAATATGGATAGCACAAAATAAAGAAAAGGTCGGGAATATCTAAGATGCAGGAATTTATTCCATACGGTACTCAATGGATTAATGAAACCGATGTGAAGGCTGTTCAATCGGTATTAACATCAGGTTTCTTAACCCAGGGACCTTACATTGCAGAATTTGAAAAGAAGATTATCGAGATTACGGGGGCACGTTTCTGTGTTGCTGTCTGTAATGCAACACAGGCTCTGCATATTGCGGTTTCTGCCCTTGATCTTCCAAAAGGCAGCGAAGGTATTACAACACCTATTACCTTTGTTGCTTCTGCTAATTGTCTCCCTTCAAATGGTCTTAAAGCAGTATTTGCCGACATCGATAATAAAACCTATAATATAAGTCCTTTATCTATCCGGCAGAAAATAACTGCTAAAACAAAAGTTTTGATTCCTGTTGATTATGCAGGACAGGCTGTTGACATCGATGCAATAAAAAAAATTGCAGATGAGTTTTCATTAAAAATCATTGAAGATGCAGCTCATGCAATTGGTTCTTACTATACTGATGGAATGCCGGTTGGCTGCTGCCATAAGGCAGACATGACCATTTTTTCCTTTCATCCGTGCAAAACTATAACCTGCGGTGAAGGCGGTGCTATTACAACCAATTCAGAAGCCTTGTATAAAAAACTCCTTATGCTAAGAACAATCGGTATTACCAAAGACGAAAAGGAACTTTCAAAAAATCCCGGTCCCTGGTATTATGAGATGAAATACTTAAGCGGTAATAACCGCATGACCGACATTCAGGCTGCTCTAGGAACAAGCCAGCTTAAAAAACTTGATTTTTTTAAACAGAGAAGAAAGGAAATTATTACGTCCTATAATACCGCTTTTACTTCTAATTCCTATATCACTATTCCTTATGAAGCAGAAGGCTCAGATTCTTGTTTCCACTTATATGTAATCAGAATTAATTTCCCAAAATTATCAAAAACAAGAGTTCAAGTCATGGAAGAGCTAAAATCCCGCGGTATAGGTACTCAAGTACATTATATCCCGGTTAATTCACAGCCCTACTACACTTCACTGGAACCTTTTAATGAAAAGGATTACCCGGAAAGCTCTAGTTTTTACAATGAATGTCTTTCTATTCCGCTGTATCCAAAAATGTCAGATGCAGACATTGAAAGAGTTATAAAGGCTGTAAACGAAGTAGTATCATGAGTAAACTTGTTTTAGGAACTGTCCAATTCGGACTGGACTATGGAATCAGCAATTCCCGCGGCAAGGTTCCGGAGAATGAAATAAATTCAATTCTACAAGACGCATATACTTCGGGAATTCGTATTCTAGATACAGCATCAGCTTACGGCAGCAGTGAAGAAGTTATTTCAAAATCTCAAACAACAATTGGTAAGGAATTCAGCATAATATCCAAGTATCCGGTAAATGTGGATTCATCGCCTTTTGCATGGATAGATACATCATTATCAAAACTACATAGAATTTCTTTGTATGGTTATATGTTTCATAATTTTGAAATATATCGTAAGCATCCTGAATATGTTGATGATCTGGTTAAAATAAAAGAGTCAAATAAGGCAGAAAAAATAGGGTATTCTTTATATTTTCCCCAGGAAGCAGAAACTATACTTAAAAATAATCTGCCCTGCGACATAATTCAAATACCCTATAATATTTTTGATCAGCGTTTCCAATATCTGCTTCCTGACTTAAAAAAACGTAATATTGAAATTCATGTGCGCTCAATTTTCTTACAAGGATTGTTTTTTATGAAAATTGACAGCTTATCTGATTTCTTTGATCCGGTAAAAGAGAAACTTGTCAAACTGCATAAATATGCTGATGAAAAAAAAGTAAGTATGCAGGATATTTGTCTGGGTTTTGTAAATTCTAATCCATGCATTGATCATATTGTTTTTGGTGTAGATTCGCTTATAAACTTAAATGATAATATTAAAAGCTATGAAAACATAAGAAATCAAAACTTTTTTTATAATGATTTAGAGTATTTACGTGAAGAAAACGAAGATATCTTACTGCCCGGTAAATGGAGAAAATAAATGAGTTGTATAGCCATAATTACTGCACGAGGCGGATCAAAAAGAATTCCAAGAAAAAACATTAAAGAGTTCATGGGTAAGCCGATGATCGCGTATGCAATTGAAGCGGCTAAAAAATCAGCCA
>JAAYNX010000109.1 GCA_012520615.1 Clostridiaceae bacterium
GCTGTAATTTTATATAGCCCAAAACTTTTTTTGCCATATAGTCCACCTCCCAGTATTCTCTCCTGATAATCGCTCAGGAATCTATTCCATTGCAGAACACTAATCAGTGTTCTGCATAAGAATCACTTTAAAGTTTAATAATCTGAATAAAATCAAGTTCTACAGGTGTTTCTCTTCCAAACATTGAAACCATAACACGAACTTTTTTCTTGTCAAGACTAATCTCTTCCACTGTACCAATGAAGCTTTCAAGCGGCCCTTCTATAACGCGGACACTATCACCGACTTCATAATCCACAATAGTTTCGAACTGCTCAACACCCATCATCCTAACTTCGTCATCAGATAATGGTACAGGCTTAGACCCAGGGCCGACAAAACCTGTTACTCCGCGGGTATTTCTTACTACATACCATGAATCGTCAGACATAATCATCTTAACAAGAACATAGCCGGGAAAAACCTTTTTAAGAGTAGCCTTTTTCTTGCCGTCTTTAATCTCAATCTGTTCTTCCATTGGAACAACAACATCAAGAATATAATCCTGCATCTTTCTGTTTTCAACAATTTTTTCTATGTTGGCCTTTACCTTATTCTCATATCCTGAATAAGTATGGACAACATACCATCTTGCATCTTCTGCCATACATACTAAAGCGGAGACTTTTGGTCCCGCCCTCCTTTTAGACTCTTACTGGCCGAATACAGCCCTAAAAATAATACCTAGCCCGGCATCAGCTAACCAAATAACTGATCCGATAAATAAGCAAGCTGCAAACACTGTCAGGGTGTTGTTTAGCAGTTGCTGTTTTGTTGGCCATATTACCTTTTTCATCTCAAGCCGAATTTCTTTAAAAAACTTACCAGCACGTTGGCCGAATTTAGCTTTTTGCTCAGTCATTTTTGTACACTCCCTAGTTTATTTTGTTTCTTTATGGGCTGTGTGTTTGCGACAGAACCTGCAGTATTTATTCATCTCAAGTCTGTCAGGGTCATTTTTCTTATTCTTTTTTGTATCGTAATTTCTCTGCTTGCATTCACTGCAAGCCATGGTGATTCTGACTCTCATCTTGAACACTCCTATGCTAACCAAAATATTTTACGCATAAAAAAAAACGCCTGCAAAGCAATAAAAATATTATCACACACATAGTATAAAGTCAAGTATTACATTAGAATTCCTTTACTTTGTGTGGTCTGGTGGATATTGTCTTAAAAAACCGTGAGCAATTTTGTCTCAATATAAATCAGTGTATAATAACTACATACTAAAACTTAGGATATAAAGAATGTGAGGTTAGCTAAAATGGTTTAGGGCGGTATTACCCGCCCATAACAATTATGCTTTTTCTAATGCAGCTTTTTGCTTTCTTTCTTTCCAAACCAGCCATAAAGGCGCAGCTATAAAAACAGTTGAATAGACACCTGTAACAACACCTAAAAGAAGCGAAAAGCTAAAGTTTATCAGTGAATCAATATTATTAGAAACAGAGAATACTAGGAGCACCACAACACAAATTAAAGTGGTAAGCATAGTATTAATCGAACGGGATAATGATTGATGGATACTCACATTTACAATGCTTCCTAAGTCTGATTTTTGCATCAATCTTGTATTCTCACGAATTCTGTCGTAAATAATAACAGTGTCATTCATGGAATAACCTATTACCGTAAGCACAGTGGCAATAAAGATCTCATTTAAAGGAAGGCCAAAAGTAAAGTATACCCCAAACATAACTCCCACGTCATGAAATAATGCTATTATGGCGCAGACTGCTGCCGAAAATCCGCTTAATATACTAAATCTCCATGCAACATAGAAAAGAATTAAAGTAACAGAGATTGCAACAGCTAGAATACCCTTTTGAAGTGCTTGCCTTCCAACTGTCGGAGTAATGCTTACATTTTCATTCTTGGGACTGTTCAGCACTACTTCAAAATTCTGCATAATAACTTCTTTAACCTTAGTCTCTTCTTCAGGAGTTAAAGGATTATTTCCCGAAATGTCAAGTCTGAGCATTTTTGTTTTTGCAGTTCCGTCATCACCGCTATATGTTTCCATTACACTTGCAGCAACTTCCTTACCAATAGCTCCTCTAACCAAATCTGCGGCCTGGTTAGGATCAACATCGCTAACAGTTTCAATCGTTATCCTTGTACCGCCTCTAAAATTGATATCAAGATTTATTCCATTTACAGCAAGCATTATACCGAAGAAAATGAATAGTGCAATGCTAAAAGCAAATGCGTATTTTCTATTTTTTACAAAATCATACCTCTTCAATTTTCTTCCCTCCCTTCATGCCACTTAAGCCAAAGAGCCATTTGTTCTGTGCAAATTTAAAGGCAGAAAGCCCTTGTAGCATCATCTTGGACGCAGTAATTGCAGAGAAGAAACTAAATAGTGTTCCAAAGAACAGTGTAACACCAAAGCCTCTTACTGGGCCTGACCCCAAGATATATAGAACAACAGCAGTTATAATGGTTGTTACATTTGAGTCCAAAATTGCCACAAACGCTCTTTTAAACCCTAAATCAATAGCAGCTCTTAAGGTCTTTCCCTCTCTAAGTTCTTCTTTGATTCTTTCAAATATAACAACATTACCATCTATACTCATACCAATGGAAAGAATAATACCTCCGATACCGGGCAGCGTTACTGATATGTCAAAGTTTGCAAGTGTAAGTATCTGAAGAGTTAAGAGACCTGACAAAGCTACTACCGAAACTACCCCGGGTAATCTGTAAGATAAAATCATAAATATGCAAACTAAAATAAATGCAATAACTCCTGCATTAATAGCAACTTCCAATGCACCTTTTCCAAGTTGAGCACTGATAGCGTCAACTTTCACCGGCTCCAGCTTAGTAGGAAGCGCACCAAAACGTATTTTATCAGCTAATGCCTTTGCCGATTCAAAGGTAAAGTTTCCAGTTATAGTAGCCTCGGTGGATGTAATCTGGGAATCAACTCTTGGCGCTGAAATACACATATCGTCTATAAATATGGCTATTCTCTTACCGATATTCTCGCCTGTAGCCTTTGAAAATGCCTCCACACCTGATGTCTTAAGTTTTAACAGTACCATATACTGACCGTTCTGATCTTGAAAACTTGATGCAGTCTGGATATCTTCACCAGATAGTACAATTCTGCCGGAAGGCACAAGATCTTCAGCTTCGGTATAAAAATCTTCATCATTTACTTCCTGGAATGTAAGAGCTCCAGTACTTCCCAGATCATCTAAAGCTTTTCTCGGATCAAACTCAGTTTCATTGGCAGCCCAAGGGATATCAATTATCAATCGATTATTAGTTGAATCAATATTTATACTTTTATCATAGATTCCTTGAGCATCCAGCCTGTCCTCAATAATACTCTGTGAACTTTCCAAGTCTTGTTTAATATCGCGCCCTTCCGACCCGTTTGGATAAACAGGTTCTAAAATTGCGCTGATTCCTCCACGGATATCTATACCAGTACGAATTTCATTGACACCTTTTATTATTCTTGCATTTTCCGGGCCAAGCCCTGTAAATGCAAAAACACATATAACTGTTATGATAAGGACAATCACAAATAATTTAAAAGTCCTGTTATCATTCATGTGGAGCTACCTCCTTCTCTTTCTTCCCAATGGAAATTTTAAACATTCTTTAGTATTATAAAACTTATTTCTCTCATGAGTCAACCACAACCCCGTCAGGGTGTGCGAAAACTTTAGCATTATTTTTTTGCAATCATAGCGGCTGTTAGCTGCAACTATTGTAAGCAAATATTAAAGTCTGCCGTCACCCTGATAAGTTTGTCAACAACCCTGTCCTCCTGACAATTCTTGTGATTTTATCCAGAGGGCACATTCAAGTCTTTTCTTTTCAAGCTCGCAGCCTATTTCATAGGGAACCTTAATATCATTGTTGAATTGCCATGCGTTGGCGGCACATCCGCCGCTGCAGTAAAACTTAGCCCAGCAGGAGTTACATTCAGGCTTGGTATATACATTTGTCTCTGTAAATGTTTCTCTGATTGGATTACCATTTAGCCCGTCATAAATATTTCCCAGAAGAAATTCTTTATGACCTACGAATTGATGACAGGGATATAGCTCTCCTTCTGGCGATACAGCTAGGTATTCAGTCCCTGAGCCACAGCCTCGCAAGCGTTTTGCTATACATGGTCCCCCTTCCAAATCAATCATAAAGTGAAAGAAATTAAACCATTTCCCGTTTTTTCTGCGCTCAACATATTCTTTAGCTAGACGCTCATATTCACGATATACTGTATCTAAATCCTCATTTCGGATATCGAGCCCCGAGTTTTCGGGCGCAACGACGGGTTCGATAGATATCTGATCAAATCCTAAATCCGCCAAATGCATCACATCAGCACCGAAGTCAAGATTTTTGCGGGTGAATGTGCCTCGGACATAGTATTGTTGCTCGCCTCTTTCATTCACCATCTGTTTTGCAAGAGGAAGAATCCTATCATATGAACCCTTACCGTCAATACGTTTTCTAACTGCATCGTTGACCTCTTTACGGCCATCAAGGCTTAAAACCACATTATGCATATTTTCATTTATATAGTTACGTTTATCCTCGTCAAGAAGAAGTACATTGGTAGTAATAGTAAAGCGAAAGTTCTTATCCGATTTTTTTTCTCGCTCTCTTGCATAATCCACTATACCTTTGACAACATCAAAGTTCATAAGGGGCTCTCCGCCGAAAAAGTCTACCTCAAGATTCTTTCTGTTTCCAGAGTTTTCAATCAAAAAATCAATTGCTTTCTTTCCTACCTCAAGGCTCATCAGGGAACGCTTACCCATATATTCGCCTGTACCTGCAAAACAATAGCTGCATCTTAAATTACAATCATGAGCTATATGTAAACACAGAGCTTTTACTACGGTTTGTTTTGTCCAAAGCGGCAACATCTCTGTGTAAGGATCTTCAGTAAAAAGCATCTTATTCTCAATTAAGTATTCAATGTCTTTCAGGGCCTCATTTATTGATGATTCATCATATTTTGTCAACATTCTGAGTTTGTCCGGTTCAAGAACCCCGTCACTGCTAAAGCAGCTTAAAACATCATAGGCAATGTCATCCAAAACATGAACAGCACCACTCATTATATCTACGACCATATTTTCGCCGTGGATTTTAAAGGCATGTATCATATAATTCCTCCAATTTTTCCTAAAGAAAAACAACACAACAAGAAGGGCTTCTCAGCCCTTCCATAGTATAAGTAATTATTTTAATTCTGGCTCGGCATTTAGTTTTTGTTATTTTCTCTCGCACTTTTGGTTTGCAACCGTGCAAGAAGTCTTGCATGCTGATTGGCAAGATGTCTGACATTCGCCACAGCCCGCTTTTTTTATCTCCTTATTTAAGGTAGAACTATTAATAGTCTTAATGTGTTTCATTTTATGTTCCTCCATATTAATTAATTCAACAATACTAATATATCACAAGGTCTTTTATGTGTATAGGTTATGCAGCTAATTTTTCTCTATCACTACATAGCCTGCGTGTTCTATTATCATAGGAATATTTTTTACCTGCTCCCTGTCTAACTGCTTGTAGGTCGGGTTCTGATTAAATCTCAATGTGACTTCCTCCAATTCATCCCAAGAAACCAAACAGGCATGGCGTCTGTTTATTATGTCCTTAGCCTTTTTAGCGTCTTTTGTCTGATTCAAAGGCCATGTAACCCAACCGGACGCAAAGTGAAATGCATTCCAACGCAAATGCTCCTGCTTAGAGAGGTTTTCCAGCCTCTCCCCTTCTAAATAATCGTTAAGATTTACAGCTGATTTGGCATTCTCTTCTGATTTTTCTTCCATTTCAAGGTTTAATAGCCGTAACTTTGTGGCTATATTAGAGGCTGCAGAACGATTTGATTCCTTTGTAAACGTATCAAGATCTCTCCAATTATCAGCAGGCTCGATATTATATATACTATTAAAAAGAGCGTTCATTTTTCTTGCCATTATATCCATAGTTTCATTAATAATGATATTTTCGGTGAAGATGTCAGAGTATCTTCCGAAAAATCTTACATTGGGCAGCTGCTGTGACTTCTCCAGATATTCATAGTCCTCATTATTGGTAATATGAACTGCAATCATGGGATTTTTA
>JAAYNX010000048.1 GCA_012520615.1 Clostridiaceae bacterium
AAGACTTGCCCGACAAGCTCAAGCAGGAACTGAAGGAT
The DNA here is from genome assembly GCA_012520615.1 of Clostridiaceae bacterium. Taxonomy (GTDB): domain Bacteria; phylum Bacillota; class Clostridia; order DSM-8532; family DSM-8532; genus DTU059. Next base: position 39 of record JAAYNX010000048.1, read on the forward strand.
GACCTGACCGAAGCATCAAAATTCAGAGTGGTTACACACACAAATGAGTGCAGGGCTGATAGAGAAAGGGAACGCAAGGAGCTGAAAGAATTTCTCGTGAAGCTTTTTCATGAGCACTCAAGCAACAGCTTTGACGGCAAGAAGCCTTCGCGGTTTGAGAAGTTTGTCATAGGCATTTTGTCTGTCGGGGCCGCTATCGGCACAGCAGTCTATGCTTACATAAACGGAGGGGGAGCATGAATTTCAAACTTGTATTGATACGTGATGAACACTTGAAAGACAGAACTTTGGGCAGGTTAATCGTTTTCAGGGAAGGCATCAAATACGGGAATTTTTACACTCTTGAGCTGCCTTGGAGAGATAACGCAAAAAATATTTCCCGTATCCCCGAGGGCGTTTATAAAGTCCGCAAAAGATACTCCCAAAGATTCGGCAACCATTTTGAAGTTTTAGGTGTTCCTGACAGAACTTTGATACTGATTCACAAAGGCAACTTTCCCGAAGACACGGACGGATGTATCTTGCCGGGTTTGTCTCTGGTGGATATAGGAACAAAAAGCAGACCCGGAGACGGGATTAAGGAAGTCGCATACAGCGGGGTAGCCATGAAAGAGTTGAACAGATTGATAACGGAAGAGGAGGCTGAGATAATAATATGCTGAAATTTTTAAGACCTTTTTACGGCGCGTTTTTAGGTTCCGACGGCATCATGAGCACCACAAAGATTCTTTCCTTCACGGGCTTTATATGCTTTCTCCTCGTTTCTTTTTTCATTCTCTGGAAAGCGCCGGAGAAATTCAACTACGAGCTTTTTGCCATACTGTCAGGCGGCGGGGGAGCGAGTTTAAGAGTTTTTGACAAGTGGCTCAACGTGAAAGGGGCGGAGAATGAATGGGTACGCAAAAATCAAGAATCCTAATCCTCTTGTTTTTGTTATTCTCATCTCCTGTCTTCTCACAGGACTATACTTTTACAGCTCAGCAGATGTCCGAGTTTCAAGAAAGCTTGGGAGAGCTTCAGACCTTAACAAAACTCTTGAAGCTGAAACTGAAAAGTTCACAGGGGAACTTAAAAAGAGCGGAAGCAAGCTTGACGAAGTCGCAAAAAGAGTCAAAGAAGCTGAAAGAGAAGCTGAAACTGTCAGCCGAGGAACTGGAACAACTCTCTCGGAAGTTCAAGATGCTGGAGCAAAAATCTCTTCGGCAATTTCAGATGCTGAAAGAGCAACAGAACTTATTGAAAAGCTCAGAAAGACGCTTGATGAGAGCAAGAAAAAACAATAACCTTTTACTTGCAGGAGCTGTAGTTTTGACAGTTTTTATGCTAAAATAAGATCGCGTTCAAATTTAAATTATGCAAATCCCCCTGGTGTTTCTCTGTTGTCGTCTTTGAGCAAGGGCAATTTTATACCCTTGTCCAGGCGTTTATGTTCCGCTTCGTGACATTGACGGCACAAGGCTACAAGATTGTTTGTATTAAGCCTTTCGCCGCCTTGTCTGAGCGGCTTTACATGGTGAACAAGCGAAGCGGTTCTTAAAATTCCGCGTTTCTCGCAGTGTTCGCAAAGAGGATGCTTTCCTAGATAGGCTTTTGATAGCCTATTCCATTTGGCGTCATAGCCTCGTTCTGAGGCTGACCCTCTCTTTCCATCATGTTTCCTGTAGGACTCCCGGACTTTTTCCGGGTTCCTATTTTTTTTTAGTTTCGGATCGTGTTTGTCGCAATAAGCCTTGCCCTGTACAATTTCAGGACAACCGCCCGCCGCGCAATAGCGTTTGCGGTTCCTGTGCTTCTCGCAGTAACCCCTCTCAACAAGAGAGGGGCATCCTGCATATAGACAGGGTCTATATATTTTCATCTTCTTGCTTCCGTTTTTCTCCATCTTGCCTCGCTGTATTTTAACCCGTCGCTTTCTATGACGATTAAGTCAGGCCATTCGGAAGGTTTTAAACCTCTTGTTCTGACTTTCTTGAGCACCAGTTTGCCGCCTCTTTTCGGCTGGTTGCCTATGACAAAGTAAGACGACACGGTATTCCCGAAATTTACACTTACTTGCTCGCCGTCCTTGTAACTCAAATTTTCTTGCCTCCCAAATGAGTTGAATGCAGTCGCCCTCGGTTTCCTGCAAGCAGGTGCAGTGAAGAACCCTTCATCAATTAACCAATTCAAGAAGTTATCATTCACAATTGCACCCAAGTCATAACCCAAACCTTCTGCTGTGATTGCTAAATACTAACATATATCACCCAATTCTTCTGCCAGGTGATGTTTATTTAAGTTGTGACCCTGGAATAAGTACTTCTTCACATGATCTGCAACTTCACCTGTTTCACCTGAAAGACCAAGTGTGCCATTCAATATCAGTTCATATGATCCTTTCATTGATGCTGTTCTTAATGCTGCCTTTTGATAATCATTAGCTTTCATTTTCCATCTTCCTTTCTATCAATTCCATAATGCAGTAATTTGCTAAATCCATTAAAGTGTCATCAATATTTTCATCTTTAACCTTTTGATCTGCACCATCTAATAATGTTTTAAATCTTGAATATTTGTCACAAATATTCAAGATTGATCCTGGAAGTTCATTTCTTAACTTTGCAAATAAATCACCATAATCATGATTTTTACTTTCATATAGTCCATTTAAACAGTTACAAATTTGAGGATGGACTTGAACCTTGTCATTTGTATTGATTAATAGATCTACTTCACATGTAGGACAAACCTGTCTTCCTTCTGGAACATAATTTCCACACGCACAACATTTATCATCCATAATTTCACCATCCTTTCTTATTTATTGTTTTGAAACTAATATTCTGTATTTTTTACCATTTATTTTTTTATCAACTATTTCAAAATCAAAATTAGCTGTTAGCTGTTTTGAAAATCCTATTTGTGAAACTGGATTCAATCCATTTTCAGCACAATAAACTGTGTATCTTTTATAAACTTCATTTGTAGGTTCATTTTCAATTTCTTCTCTATCAATTTCTTTGAAGAACCCAAGTATCGGATTGTTGGTTTCTTCATATTCTTCAAGTTCTCTTTGAACACTTTCTGATTCAGTGAACTTTCTTGTAATAAGAACCCTTTTTAATCCTTGAATTCCAAGCTGAATTAAATATTCAATTGCTTCTTGTCTTCTTAATTTGTCACCAATGAAGGGAACAAAATCTTCATCATCAGGTGAAAACATTGCATTAAAGGGAACAATGATCAACCTTCTTAATATAGAATTAGAATCCCTACCTTTACCCAACCTTGGAATATTGTTTGCACTGAATAACAACTTCACATATGGTTCAAACTCAAACTTTGGTTGACCTTTCTGTTCAGCATCTATTGCTTCACCTGTAACAATCTTCTTAAACTCTGATGTATCTGTTATGAATTCATCAGAAATATCATCGCCGATGTTTGCAAGCTTTCCAAATAACATTACTGTTGAAAACCTGTCATTTAACTTTTTTAAGTCCAGGACTGAAACATTTCTTCTTCCAAGCATGTGTTTCAGCATGTTAAGGAAGGTTGACTTTCCATTTGACCCTGAACCAGTAAGAATGAAAGCTTTACCAAGTTCATTTCTTCTGAACATTGTATATCCAACCATTTCTTCAAGTAGCATTCTAATTTCCTTATCATGACAAGCTATTCTGTCAAGGGTCTTGTCTGCAAGTTCATCATAAGCATTTATATTGTAGTCCCAATCAATTTTATTGGTGATGATGTGTTCGTGATTAAATGGAATGAAACTGTCGTCATAAACATTAAGAAGTCCATTTCTGAAAGCAATCCAATTTGCTTCTGTTACTTGTGTGTTTTCTCTTATTAAAATATCAAGGTATGCAAGAACTTCTGCCCTTTTTGCCCTGTTTAGTTGTGGTATGTGTTGAATCATTGCTGCTTCAATTTCAGCAAGTCCACTAATATGAATTCCATCTTTGTA
>JAAYNX010000179.1 GCA_012520615.1 Clostridiaceae bacterium
CCCTTATATCCTTAACATTTATAAATTCGTTTGCCGTCTGTTGATCTTTACTGGTGATGCTTTTGCGCTTGTTGTGCTTACTTAGCTTCATATATACAAGAAACCCTCCTCCGCCGAGAAGGGTTATACAGATTGCTATTAAGGGCATAATTGGTGACATATACTAAACCTCCAAATCTTCATACATTTCTTTGATGGAATCATAGCTGTACAACTCAATACGGATGCTGTTCTCAACCTGCTCTGCGGTATAGTATTCTGATTCTTTAAAACGTTTGGTGTATTTATCAATCTGTTCCTCGGTTAAGGATACAAACTCACCCTCATCATTTGAACCGCAAAGAAAAAACGTGCCAGCAATTATATCTCTGCCAACACGTCTATTTCCTTCAAGCCCTATAAGTTTTCCCTCTTCGTTGTCTACCATTACGATGTCATCTTCCAGATTTATTACTTCTATTAGCCCTCCGACGACATCCTGCATTGATTTTAAATCATTCCCGATATCAACAACATATGGTTCCTTCATGGGTTCTATCATTAATACTCGCATTTTTATTTCTCTCCTTCATTATTTATTGTGTTACCTCTCTGGTTGGCTTTTATTTAGGGGCTATATGCCAGTCATCATAAAGATTCCCGCTTATATTTATAAAGTCGCTTAATGTACATGTAAGCATTCCGTCTGGGGTCCAGGCATCCATTACTGTTGCGATGGGCTCATATCTTCCATCTGGAAACCATATAGGTGTGAAGTGTACTCTTCCGGAATAGGTGGAAAATTCGTTGGATCTTAAGTTAAACTCCGCACTATATCCCGTCTTTGTTTTTTCCAATATCCTTAAATATGTATTGTAACTGAATTCGGGGTAATATGATAACACGTTCTGAACATCTGTAATTGATGAAGATGGCGCATTGGAATTCAGGCTTGTTTTAACATTCATGTTTATTCCGTATCCGGAACGCATTGTTTTATTGTTAGCTGTGGAAACCTTTTCATCAGGATGAACATTCATGCTTGCTGTCAGACTGGCAGTGTAATTGGTCCTTTCGTATACCCAATCACCATTGTCAACCCAGGAACCGTTATCAACCCAGGAACCATTATCTATCCATTGTTCAGAAGCTTCGTCATATTCCCAATCAGAATCCCAGTCCCAGTCCGATTTCCATTCCCATTTTGGTTCCCAAAAAGCGCTCCACAATCCCCATGAAGCGCTAATCTTTTGTTGTTTGGCCGGAATTGTTGGAAGTACATACCCGTTAGGTCTTACATCATTTGCCGTTGGATTAGGTGGAACTTTTTCATTAAGATCAACTACATTAGCAGTAAATGTTTTCTCCCTTGCGCCGTTTATACTGGCTGATCCATTGCCGTTCACCCTTGCTGTTATGGTCATTTTCTGTGATGCGGGAGGGGTATGCCATTTAACCCAAACAACCTGACTTTCCCCTTCAGGTATTACAATATCATTTACTGTATAGGTTCGGTCCCCAATATCGAAGGAAACTGACGCTGGGTTATCCGGAGCAACTCTATTTCCTGCAGATAATGTGATGGATGACATTACATCTGTATCAACCCTATACTCATAATTTGTCGTCTCTAAAGATACCGGCGGATCTGCTTCCCGGAACCGAACAATACCCAACCCAAGAGAAGATAGTATCTGAGCATTGGATACTTTTTCAGTTGTAGACCCATCCCAGGCTGGGAAGCCTAAGTCGGATGTCTCAAGAAACATGGATAGCGGAAGATTTTTATGAGACAAACTTGATATGTTTTGCCGCAGATCACCACCCAGTATTTGATCATACAAGGCCGCTTCATGGGCTGTTGCAGCAGTTAATACTCCACCTACATTAAAATAGGCCAAAGGCTCCAAAAGAAGCTTGTACTCGCCGCTTATGAGGTTGGCGTAATTGAATCCTGTTATATCTGCTATTACTTTTAGGGTATATTCCGAGCAAAAGTATCTTTTTATAGTTTCAATATTGGCATCCCCTTGGATAGGCACTATCCTTGGCAAGGGTGTGTTAGGAATATTATAAGTATATGCACCCATTGATAGAGTTAATGCCGTACCACTTTTGTATTGTATTTTGCTCACTTTCCCGAAATGAATTTCAACATCACTTACGGCAAAATTGGTTAAATCAATTGATGTTGTAACTGCTTTATTGTCACTATCCCTAATTATTGTGACCCTTACACCGTCTGCTCCGCTCCAGTAATAGCCTTCTTTGTTTTTACCTACCCCGCCTCCGCCCCCATCAATGTTTCCTTCACCGACGGCTGCTGAAAAGCTTGATGAGGAAATTGAAACAATTAAAACTAGCACCGATAAAAAAAGTAGTTTCTTTCTCAAAGTAAACACCTCCACAAAAATTAAGAGTACAGCTCATGCTATACTCTTTTATAAAACATTTTGATTAAGTTTTTTATTACTTTCGGCAAGTATGGCAGTATATTCCTACACGCTTTTCTTGTTCTGGTATCTTCGCAGGTATGAAATGTATCCTTAGACTATAATACAATAAAATCACATACTCAAATAAAACATCTATTTCTTTAAAGCATCTGTTGGTTCCTTTTATTTATTGCTCTAATATTATTTTCAACATACTCTTTATAGTTTACTGGCTTTATCGGGAAAAAAGATGTTAACTCAATAACCTCATATTTATCGTCAACGAAACTACCATTTAATAAAAAATAGTCGCAGAAGCTTTTAAATGTTTTAAATTTTAATAACCACTCACGTGAATTATCCAATGCAAAATAAATATTTCCCAATCTAGTTTTTAGCACACTTAAATCCTCTTTATCAAATGACACTAATCCCCTGTAACTTTCTATGGCCTTTGCTATAAATTTATCTAACCCTTCAGAACCTTTGTTGCATTCTTCGCTTTTAATCCATGAATAATAAGTTTTCAGGAGTAATAATGTCCAATCAAATCGATCATAAACCCCAGCATCTCCGCCGCGTCGAGTATTTATTGTTAGTTTATTCTCCTTCCATTTCCCATTTTTTAAGCAATGGGTTTTTTCTTTATCTATTTTAAACTCTTCTATTTCTTTAAGTGACTTATAAATAATCTCGAAATACTCTTTCTTTTTATATTTTCCATAATCATAGTACAAAGAAACCCATCTTTTATTAGTATCCTCTCTTGAAACATTCCTTGACCACAACATATGCCCGCCAAGTGTTCTGCTAAGTCTAAGAAAGTTTTTAATTTCGAATTCTTCATACTTTCCAATTTCTTTAGCTTGATAAATTGATGGTCCTATGTAATCAGAAGATAGAAGAAATTCATCATCATTTATAAATATGGTATAAAATAAATCATCTGAAAATTTTTGTCCTACTATTACCGCTTTTTTTATTCCATAGCTACACATTACTCTGTAATTATAGAAAAACATTTTATATAATGCGTCATATAAAGTAGCACTTACTTTATCTGGATCTAAACGATTCTTTAATAAAAAGTCTGAGTCCTCATAATCCGGATTTACATCTTCAAAGTAATTATAATATACCTCGCTTTTTTTCATTCTATTAACCTCTTTCTATTTACTAAATAAACTCTTAATCCATAACAATTATTACTAATCCATAATCCCTACTTGTTTATCAATATCACCGTCCGAGTCGGCAATAGTACCAACGCTCTCTCCGATTTCTTTTACCCATCCGAATCCCGCTATATAAATTTCACCTTTGTCATTCCTATCCCCCATCTTTGGTTCACTGCTACCGGGTTTCACATCATCTTCATCGTATGTGGGCGGTTGTGTCTTGTCAGTGTTATCTCCCTTAGGAGTGGGTTTTGGTGGTTCTGTAGATTGGACGTCAGCTTTTGGTTGGCCTTCCTGAATACTGATACTTGATGAACCCGGCTCAGTAGTACCTGCAATTGGGGTAGGCTCCGGTGATTCAATCTGCTCTGGAACTTCAGGCTGAACTTTCTTATCTTCAATAATTTCAGGTTTAACAGATTCAATTGGCTCAACAGAAGCATTTACTTGGGTTGGTCTAGATGATGGATCCTCAGCAATTTGCGGAACTGATTTATTAGAATACTTTAGACCAATACCGGTAGCTAACCCTGCTACGGCCACCAATAAGGCAATAGCAATGATAATTGAATTTCTTTTATTTGCATTTATTTTATTAGTATTTATATTCATTTGAATTAACCTCCTATCAAAATAAATAAGGAGCCTATATTTACATAAACATATGTTCTGTATAAAATCAATAGGCTTTTGGAATATTCTGACTAAAACTTTGGTGTGTATCCTGCTGTGGTTTTTATTGTTAGCTTTAATGGCGGGATTGCATTCCACCCGAAAGACAACGGGACTTCAATTGTAATTTTGGCCTCTGCTTCAAACTTACCCATAAAGTTGGGGTCAACTGGTGCCAATGGAGAGTTTTTTATATTTACCTTCAAATCTGATAGAGTGTATTCGATTCTTTCACGGGATATTTTTTCATGCGAACTGTTAAGCCGCAGCAAAGAATCAAGCTCTGTGTATATATCACCCTTATCAAGCCACTCATCCCAGGAACCTCCGCTACGCTTATAACCACCTGAATATCCTTCTCTTAACCCATTATACGCTTCATCATAATTGCCTGTTGAAACTGAAATTATAGAAGCTTGCAAAGCATTTCGTACACCGTCAGCAATTATATTCAGCCTTATGTATTCCATAATTACCGATGATATTAAAAGCACTGCAATTACTATGGCACAGGCAAGAGGAAGTGCATTTCCGCTTCTGTCACTAATCTTTTTTAGTACCCTTTCCAATACACCTCACTCCTTCCCGTAGCCTTTGAAACAAGTGTAACCGGAAATGAGCCGA
>JAAYNX010000207.1 GCA_012520615.1 Clostridiaceae bacterium
CCGCTTCGGTTAGTTGTAATTATAGGTCTACCACAAGCTGCGCTCTCTAAAAGAACATTGGACATTCCTTCCGGATAGTAACTGGGATGAATTGTACAATGTGTTTCCTTTAAGATTTCACGAACATCTCTAACCATTCCATGATAAATAATAATTCCTCGTTTTTGAAGATCCTCTAAAATTTCTTCATAATCTTCTTCGCAAAAGCCACAAACATGAAATCTGGTGAATGGATACTTTTTTGAAATATACTTTGCAGTTTCAATATATTGTTCTATTCCCTTTTCTTTCATGATCCTTGAAATAAACAGAAAATTAGTATTTTTATCGTTCGGGTAGTCTAAAATTTTAAAGCAATCTAAATTAACGCCGGAACCGGGAATAATTCTTTGTTTCCCTCTAATAATACTTTTCCTGTTCATAAAATCAGCATTTTCCCTGTTTTGAAAGAAAACACACCTGGCTTTTTTTAATGCCAATTTATATAAAAATACGGTTGCGTTCTGTAAAAACCCGCTATTTTCAAGAGCAGTGCCAAGACCGGTTATATTTGAAATATACGGCGTTTTTGTTATCCTACATATTATCCCGCCATAAATATTCGGTTTAATTGTATAAGATAAAACAACATCGGGCTTAACCTCTCTGAATATTTTTTTATAGTCAACCATTAATTTCAAATCCGCAAAAGGGTTAGTACTTCTTCTGTTTATCTTCGTATTAATAAAAATACAACCTATATTAACAAGATCTTTTACAAATTCTCCGCCTGGTAATGATATAAATACTTCATTATCCTTAACAAGTTCCTCTATTAGTTCTTTTCTGAATTTATACAAACCAATATCGTTATTCGCCAATATCAGTATCTTTGGCATAGTCTATTCTCCTGGCAGGAACCCCGACATATGTTCCAGGTTCAGTTATATCATTAATTACCACAGCACCGGCACCAAGCCTGCAACCATCACAGATGTTTATGTTATTGCTTATTACGCTTCCTATGCCTATCCAACTGCTTTTGCCAATCTTAACTGATCCAGCCAAGCTTGCTCCCGGCGAGACATGCACATAGTCTTCAAGTACGCAGTCATGATCAACACTACTGTTTGTGTTAATTATACATCCTTTGCCGATAACACTTGAGCTGTTTATCACTGCCCCGGCCATAATAACAGTGCCAATACCCACGCTGACTTGATACCCGATGATTGCATCCGGATGAATCAGTGTCGCAATTGAAGCCCCTTCAGATTCCAATTCGGTTTGTACTCTTTCCCGTGTAGCATTATTTCCTATAGCCACAAAGAAATCGGCCTCTTCTATATATTTTGAAGCGTCATCCGTTCTCCCTATAATAGGTATATCCATACACATCCTAATAGAATCGTTATCATCAATAAATTCGATGCTTTGCCAATTATTCATTTTTATTGCTATGTCAGTGACCACTTTTCCATGCCCGCTGGCACCTATGATTATTAGTCTGTTTTTCATTTCCTTCACATTTCCGCCGAACCTCTAAACGGCTCCATTGTAACCGACGTATCCGAACTAATTCCTTCCCTTAATAAAACTTTCTTTATAGTCAGAAATATAATTTTCCAATCTCCGATAAAGGTCACATTATCTACATAAGCAACATCAAGATTGAATTTGTCTTCCCAGCTAATAGCATTTCGTCCGTTAATCTGTGCATTTCCTGTAAGCCCCGACCTTACTTCATGCCTTCTCCTTTGATGAGCATTATACAAGGAAAGATATTGGACTAATAACGGCCTTGGCCCTACAAAGCTCATATCGCCTTTCAGTATATTAAACAGCTCCGGCAGTTCATCAAGGGAAGTTGCTCTAAGCATCTTCCCAAACCTTGTCAGCCTGAGGCTATCCGGAAGCAGCTCACCATTTTCATCCCTCTTATCTGTCATTGTCCTGAATTTATATATGGTAAAGACTTTCTCATTCAGCCCCGGCCTTTCCTGTTTAAACAGCACCGGGCTTCCAAGCTTAATCCTTACCAATACAGCAATAATTATCATCAGAGGGCTTAAAACGATAATTGCCAATAAAGACAAAACAAAGTCCATAGGCCTTTTAATAAATCTTCTATAGATGCCGCCTCTAGCAGACTTAGTTCTAATATAATTATTCACGCTCGAACAGGTTTCGTTTTGAATTGTATCCATCTACCACAGACCCTTAATAATTCCACAGACTCTATCAAGATCCTCATCCGTCATCTTGGTATCGGATGGTAAGCATACACCATTTTCAAATAGCTTTTCGCTCACATTCCCGCCTATGTAATCATATCCGGTAAAGAACGGCTGCATATGCATCGGCTTCCAGACAGGCCTTGATTCGATGTTTTCTTTCTCAAGAGCTTCTATAACATCAACAGGTTTCACTTTTCCATTCAATGTTATAA
>JAAYNX010000132.1 GCA_012520615.1 Clostridiaceae bacterium
GATCTCCTTTCGTTTGGTTTCTCTCAATTCTCAAACTACAGGAAAATCGTGATTATGGGAAGACCTATTTTGGGTTCTTCCCTTATCTTTTTATTAAATTGCCTACGATAATTTTACTCTAAGGTTATAACAGGACGGTGTCAAATTGTTGTTGGCTTTTTAGTTGACCAATATATTTTAAATTTAAAAGGCATAACCCGTTTGGTTAATTCATTTTACACTAAAGTTATAACAGGCGATGTCAACAGTATTATAATATAAAAGCTTCCACTTTAGTCATACTCTTTAATTATTGGCAATACATCTGATATTAATATTTCTAAAAATCTTTGCGGGTAATCAATCATAGGTTGGTGGGATGAGTTTGGAATAATAAATATACCTGTTTTATTTGCATCAAATCTCTTCTCACTTTTCATTTTTTTAGCCAGTTAAAGGTTGCTGGAATAAGGGAAATTGTTATTTTTCAAAAATAAATTTATTTATCACATGGGCAATTCCGTCTTCATTGTTTGAAAGGGTTATATAATCAGCTTTTGATTTAATGGCTTCTACTGCATTTCCCATTGCTACACCCAAACCGGCATACTCAATCATGGACAAATCATTGAAGCCATCACCTACAGCTATAATTTCGCTTTGCTTTATACCGTAGTGCTCCCCGATTTTTTGTAGAGCAAGCGCTTTAGAAGCGTTTATATCATTAAATTCCAGAAAGAACGGCAGTGATGTATGGTAGTTGATTTTATCTCCCAGCGTTTCCTTTACCTTTATTACATGTTCCTTTATTTTTTGAACATCATCATACCAAAGAATTTTTGTTACTCCATTTTTTATGGGTTCGTCACTGTTTAAAAGTATCGGCGTTACCATAGTAATTGTTATGTATTTTTTCACTCTCTCGTTCAGCTTATTTACATATAGTTTGTCATCGTTCCAAACCATCATGGTAACATTGTTTTTCTCTCCCAAACTAAGAATTTTTTTTGCATTTTCGTAACTAAGTTTTTGTTCGAAAATCACTTCTTTGGATTTACTCTTTATAATTCTTGCGCCGTTATATGTAATAAAAGGTGCATCAAGACCAAGTATGTTATTTAGATACTCGATTCCTTGTATGGGTCTTCCCGATGCAATAGTAAACACTAAGCCCTGTTCAACAGCTTTTTTGATGGCATCTAAGGTCGCATGAGTAATTTTACCTTCGTCATTCAAAAGGGTTCCATCAATATCTACTGCCATAAGTTTGTAATTCATTGCAAACTCCTATCTTGTTTTTCGCCAATTGACAAATCCAAGTTGTTTCCGGGCTGCCGGTATCACACTATGTTAGAAGTACATTTTACCTTAGGCAGCTGTTGGATACACTTAAATATGATAGTTGAAAATATCTTTCCCATGATACTTTAATATCTCGATGTTTGAAAATTGATCCTCAAGAATTTGGGACATTTCATCCACGAAAATTATCTCTGTTCCATAATGTCCCGCATCTATTGTGAATATGCCGTTATATAAAAGCTCTTGAGCATCATGATATTTTAAGTCACCTGTAATAAGAATAACGGGGTTAATCTTTATTAGCTCGCCTATGATATCCCTGTCATATGAGCCATTATAAACCGCTACTTTTGTTACTGTTTGAGGTATCTGTCCGACATATCTCACAACATCAACGGATAGCCTTGATCTAATTAGGTTTATAAATCTCAAACCGTCAATGGGATCAGTTTCTCCATATCTTCCGGCACCATAATCGGCAGAATCATATAAGAAGCTTTTTAAGACTTTGATGTTCTTTAGTCCCAGCTTTGAACAAATCAAGTCACTAAGACCCCCGTCAGCTGAGTCAAAATTTGTATGACTGCTATAAAGAGCCAAATCATTTTTTATCGCTTTTATTAAAAGGCTGCTTTCCTTAGTTCCGGTAAAATTCTTAATTGCTTTAAATATTGTGGGATGGTGCGATAAAATCAGTTTGCAATTCTGTGAAATAGCGTAATCAACAGCGTCATCGTCAACATCAAGGCATACTAACACCTTTGATATTTCTGCATCTGGGTTTCCAAGGATTAAACCACTATTATCATAAGACTCCTGAAGAGAGATAGGAGCCCTTTCCTCTAAAAAGGAAGTAATCTTTTTTAGTTTCATAACATCAGCCTCCTAACGAATTGAAAAGATCAGTCAGCTCTTGTAAAAGCTTTTCCTCCATTTCAATCTTATGGGCATCAAATGTGGCTTTAGCACTTTTTAGCCCATTAACCGCCTTTTTTTGTTTTCTTATATGCTCTTTTATCAAATCCTTAAACAAGGGGTCATTATTTCTTATTAATACATCACCAATTAGTTCATGAATTCTTTTCCAATCGTTTCTTTGTATTCCGGTATACCTGGTTAATATTACTTCATAGAGCTTATTTCCTTCTTGCGCCAACCCTTCGTTTATAATTTCAAAGCCATTTTTCCATAAAAATGGGCGTATTATTTCCTGATTGGTCATAGGCTGGATTAGAATACAATTGGCTTTTCGAGCTACATTTATTGATTCAAGAATTAGTTCGGTAATTAATATGCCGCCCATTCCAGCCATGACTATTACATCTGCTTCTCGTTCTGAAACAGGCACAAGGCCGCTTCCCATACGTAATTCCATACTATTTTCAAGCATGTATTTTCTTCGGGTTCGTTCTGCTCTTTCCAGCGGACCGGGTTTTACGTCACAGGCCAAAGCCTTTTTGCACCTGCCGTTAAGAAGAGCATAAGCAGGAATTAGGGCATGATCGGTTCCGATATCCGATAGAATATCGCATGTATTAATCATATCATAAATAAGCTTTAATCTGCCTTTTAGAACCATAAACGCTCTTACCCTTTACCCCTAATATGAAAAAAGATGATTGCAGAGCAATCATCTTTCCAATTTGTTGGTGGGCCTTCAGGGACTCGAACCCCGGACCAACCGGTTATGAGCCGGTGGCTCTGACCAACTGAGCTAAAGGCCCAAGTGTGGCTCCTCAAGTTGGACTCGAACCAACGACCCTGCGGTTAACA
>JAAYNX010000116.1 GCA_012520615.1 Clostridiaceae bacterium
GCCATACCTTCCTCCTTCTGGAGCAGGCAGCGGTGCTATATTATATTCGAGATCAGGTGCATAGATACGGATAGCATTGCAGAACCAGTTGCCCATTGCAGTCATTGCGACTTTTCCTGTCATAAATGCATGATTTGCGGAAAACGCTTCACCAAAGGATGATGCTGCAGATTTTATAGCTGCCGGATCATAGAGCTCTGCATATCCCATTTGCCACTTGAAGTTCGCTATCATTTCAGGAGTGTTAAGATAAACTTTGTTCGCGCTCTGATCATATACATTAGCGCCGAACATCCATGACCAAGTATGTGGGTCAAGCCCCGCATCAAGCCATGGAATGAAACCGTACTGGATCACATTGCCAGATGCATCCGTCTTCGTCAGAGCCTTTGCATACGCGTCCAATTCATCCATGGTTCTCGGAGGTCTGTTCGGATCAAGACCAGCCTCTTCAAACAGGTCAGTGCGGTAGAACAGAACAGTGGTATCCGTGTTCTGAGGGAACAGATAAGTCTTACCTTCGTACTGCATAAGCGGTACTATTGCCTGATTTATGTCTCCCCATTTAAATCCGACCTTCTCCAGTGTTTCATCAAGTGCCTCGAATCCGCCCTGAGTTGCGTATGAATATGCTTCAATAGGCCGATCGATAACTACCAGGTCGGGTACATCTCCGCTGTTTACGGCAGCTGCCAGCTTACCATTGGATATGCCGGCTCCTTCGGGAACATATGTACATTCAAACTTGTACTGAGGGTTGTTCTTTTCGAACTCTGACACACGCCAGAGATCCCATGTCTCTGAATCGCCGCCCCAGGGATACCAGTATTTGACTATGATCTTCTCGTCAGTGCCGGTTCCCCCGTCTGTTGTCGAGTCATCCGGACCCGTCGCATCGCCGTTTTGCCTGCTTTCTCCGCAAGCCGTCAGCAGCATTGCAGCAAAGCACAAAACCAGGACCATCGCTAAAACTCTTTTAATGCTCTTCACCTTGCCATCCTCCTTTAAATATGTTCAACCGGAATTTCACTGATCCGCTTAAATGGAATCAATCGGCTTATCCGGCATCGCCAGCATTCTTGAGATCTTTTCCCTGTTGCTCTCATTTCCCTGCTTGATATTAAAGTCAACACCGAATTGCTCTGCAGCATCTACGAATATGTATGTAAGGTCAGGATAATAGCCCACATGGAAAGGTTTGCAACCCACTTTCTCCAATTCCTCAAGCGCAGTGTATTTGTCCCCGGTCATGAAGCCTATGTGCTGCACCCCCTGGCCGTGCTTATCCAGAAAGTCCCTCCAGGGGCTCGGCTTATCATCCGGCTGTACTAACTCCAGAACGACAGGTCCAAGTTTAAATGAACAAATTTTGCAGCCTGAAAAGTCTCCGGGTTTGCCCCGATAGTATGCAGGGATTTTGTCTGGTTTTGGCAGGTTTTCGATCTTCAGCCCTTTCAATCCGAACATTTTCTCATAATTTCTCACCATTGCTTCAATATCTCTTACTACCAGTGCGATTTGACAAATTCCGTCTGTCTTGATACTCATGGCTTTTCTCCTTCTTGCAGGTTGCTTTTGATTTTATATGGAAATGCTTGCATAAATTTAGTAGCGTGTTCAATATTTTTACATGACAGAATCTTGCAATATGCGCTATTATGCGCATTTGGCGCATTTTATAGTGCGCTTTTTATGAAACCGTGTTCATTTTTATTCTATCCAAGTCGGTCTTAAATGTCAATACTGTTTTTAAAAAAGTA
>JAAYNX010000241.1 GCA_012520615.1 Clostridiaceae bacterium
TACCCGTTCGAAATCTTCGATTTCGGTAACGGGTGAGGTTATTCATACGGAGTATCAATGCTCTCGGGTACCCGTTCGAAATCTTCGATTTCGGTAACGGGTGAGGTTATTCATACGGAGTATCAATGCTCTCGGGTACCCGTTCGAAATCTTCGATTTCGGTAACGGGTGAGGTTATTATAACTCATCTTAAATAAACAAGTCTATAAAAACAGACTTATAGTGCTATTTTGATTTTTCAGAGGATATTCTTATTATAGGGCTAAAAATAGGAGAGTAATTCAGTTGAAAAATAAAAAAATCACTACCCTTCAAGTGGCGGGAACCTATATAGGAACTATTGTCGGTGCTGGATTTGCATCAGGTCAGGAAATGCTTCAGTTCTTTGTGAGTTTTGGTAAAATAGGGCTTGTTGGCTTGCTAATAGTCACCCTTCTTTTTATTTATTTTGGTTATATTATTATGGAATTAGGTTGGAAACTAAAAGTTTCCTCTCATCTTCCCATTGTCAAAAAAGTTGGCGGAAAATACCTTAGTGTCTTTTCTGATGTAGTTATCACTTTTTTCCTTTTTGGAGCATTAACTGCAATGATAGCTGGCTCAGGAGCACTTTTTCATCAGGAATTCAACCTAAATCCTCATTTGGGTAGTCTGTTTATGGCTACAATTACTGTCATTACAGTCCTAGGTGGCTTTGACAGTATTATAAATTCTATAAGTATAGTTGTTCCCTTTTTGATTCTTTCGGCTGTAACTGTAAGTATTGCTGCCATCTTATCAGCTCCGTCATTGTCCGATGCTACCCTTTGCTGCATAGAAAGACCAATACTGCTTAGAAACTGGCTATGGTCTTCAATACTTTACATATCCTATAATATTGTTCCCTCAATTTCTATTCTTGGGCCTTTGGGTAAACAAGCACAGGATAGGAAGACAATAAGAAATGGTGCAATCTTAGGAGGTGTCGGACTGGGAGTTGGGGCTATTGCTATATTCTTAGCCCTATATGTAAATGCATCTTCAATAGAGCATTTAGAGATTCCTATGATTATGGTTGCACGTCGTATTTCCCCGCTGGTTCAAGGCATATATGCAGTGGTTTTGTCAGCCGAAATCTACACCACAGCAGTTGGAGATTTATACGGCTTTTCGGCAAGAATATGTGATTTGAATACAAAGAAGGCTACTATCGTTGTCTTGCTATGCTCTTGCTTAGCGTTTTTAGCAAGCTTCACGGGTTTTTCGAACCTAGTAAAATACATGTATCCAACCGTGGGATATTGCGGTGTATTGACATTGATTTGCTTGATTTACCATAGGTATAAAAGTTAATTTTACAGGTTATCATTGTTATTGCCAAACCATGAGTCTTTAAGACCCCACATAGGGAATTCAAACACACCATATACTATATACTAATTAGACTCATTTTTTGGTGAAAAACCAGTAATGACAAATTCAATGTAAAGTGTTTCGCTACAAGCCTCGGATATGTTGCCACTCATATAATAATCTATAGTGTCTAACATAAAGTTGCTGAACTTCAATGCCTTGCTATAGCAACCAGCAGTAAGCTTCTTCTCATCAATTTCATGTTTATCTGAATACAATAATAAGAATGTCTATTCTCTTTATGGCTTGCTTCATATTTTCCGGTGTGGTGCAAATCCATTAGTATGCGGGCTTTAACATAAATCTACCTTCTGCAGCCTTTACAAAACCGTATTGCTGGTATAGTCCGTGAGCATCCTTAGTTGCCAAAATACCCCTTAGATCTTTGAATTCATCTGATTCAGCAATTAATCTGATTAATTCTTTACCTAATCCTTTTCCTTTGTGATTTTCATCAATAATGACATCACAAAGCCAATACATAGTTGCAAAGTCTGAAACTAATCTTGCAAAGCCAACTTGAAAATTATTATAGTAAATACCATAACAATAGGAGTTCTCAATTGATTTCGCAATGGTTTCAACCGGCCTTTGGTCAGCCCAATAACTTTTATGTAAAAGCTCAGTTATCCTTTCTAATGATAACAGCGATTTATTTGTACTGATTACATACTCTCCAAAAGTGTAATTCATGCGAATCCTCTCCTTTAACACGATATTATATATACAAAACAACAATATCTATTTTAGTCCTACATATGTTAATGCTGTATTTGCTTCTACCAAATCAAGTCTGTTTTATGCCGGAAATGGAATATGCAGATTGTCTTTAAAAAAACTGGCTCCAATATTATTCAAAAAAGCCATGTGCTTCAGGCAAGCTTTTGTATTCATCTGTGCTAATAATATAGTCTTCTACATATTTAACTAATCTCAAAAATTCCTTTTCTTTTTTAGTTCCCAAGTCCGAAATAGCTGGTGGCGCTTGTTTCCATACAATTGTTTTTATTTTTTTGTTTATAGTAACTTCCAATTTATAAGAACAGGGAGGTATAATATCATATTCTGTTAACTTATCAGGATAAGACATAATATCGATTTCACGCATTATCTCAAAAACATCCTTCTTAATACTTTCAGGTATAACGAAATCTATCGTTATGGAACCGTCGATAATTAAATCTTTCGTAAAAGTATTATTATAAGTATCTATCTGATCTCCACCATAACCGAAATCTAGCCGGAAATTAAAATCGTTATAATTAGTAACCTGATATAATTCATTGCCAATCATAGATTGCGTTATAAACAAAATACCTATTATTAATATTAATAAAATCGATCCAAAAACAATGATTTTACTGCGTATAGTTTTCATTAGCAATCCACCTATAGAATTATTTAAATTAACTCAATATGCTTAATTACACTTTTATAAAAAGTCCTTACTATATCCCTTTAATTTATCAAAGCCGTAATGGATAAAGCTTTTTGTTTGTTGCTTTTGGTAAAAATTGGCTCAAATCTGTCACAGGAAAAGGTTTACCGTGCCCAGGGAAAATCCTCGTTGGATTTGCAGCAATTATGGCTTCCCACGAACTAAAATACTCTTGTAAATCACCTATCCATATCGTGGTTCTATGAATACTTGGGAATCCGTTCATCGCAGCATCGCCACAAAAGAGAGAGCCATCATTCATAAGCAGAGAAATCGAACACGGTGTATGGCCGGGAGTTTCTATGATTTTCCCTTGTAGTATACTTTCAATATTATTTCGGTTATGTTCATTAACTGTAATACATCTATCTTCATAACACTTATCAACGGGAGGAAATCTATGTTCTCCTTTTCCAAAAAAGCCCATGAGCTTGCAAAACAATAAAGCGGGTCTACCTGAACAACCACCGTCAAACGAGTTTTGGCCCTTTCTCAAGCCCTCAATAGCTTTATTGTGCATGATAACTTTAGCGTTTGAATCACGTAAAATCTCATTAAGAAATCCCGCATGATCATCATGTGCATGGGTTAGAAAAATATAATCTATCTCATTAAGTCCAATATTTCTGGCAGCTAGTTTTTTGCAAAAACCAGAGAACTGTTCCGCATATCCGGTATCGATAAGTATACAGCAGGAATCTGTTTTAATTAAATATGTATTTACTATTTGATTTCCTAAGTTAATCACTTCCAAGGCATTGCCTCCATTGCAAAAATTGATATGTAAGAAAGAAGACCGAATTATTTTATTGTATGAGAAAGTAACTCTGCATCAATAACCTTTAAATTGCGTATTTCACTGTTTACAGTAAAATTTATTCAATATTAATAGATGGCGACACTTGTTGTCAGGTTAAAATGCGTGTTAGCTATTTTGTTAATGCATATTCTATAATTTGTTTGATATTCTGTTTGTCTGTCCAATCAAAGTTAGAACCTATTGCTTGCATTAAGGCCGCTTCCCATGGTTCGTAGGTGGCCGGGTCTTTTTTTGCAACAACTTTTTTTAACATATTACATAGAGTGCGGTCTTTCCAAGACATAACGTCTTCGTTCCATGCACCTCTACAATAAAAACATGGAATATTAGTAAGCTCATTTCTAAAATTGTGCTCTATTAATGTGGCATGCGCTTTTTCATCAAATGGAGATGCACCTACCGCAAATACAATAATCTTCTTACCTTTTAATCTATTATAATGTTTTTTCAGAAAAGAAATACCTGCAATACCTGTAGCATATATTCCACCCCCCAAAATAATGACATCATATTTTTCTATCTGCTCGATGGAAGCTTTTTTTGTTTCAACCAAGTCACCAGATAATTCTTCCGCTAACCATTGTGCATATTTTTTTGTAGCTCCATATTTTGACTGATAAATTATTACTATGCTCATATATGTATTTCTCCTCTCTGGCATAAGCAATTTTAAGTTTTATTTAAATTAACTATAAAAGCATCAATCGAGGTACCTTTATTATTCATACTACTCCTTTTCATAATTTTTTTGTTTACAGTAAAATGTATTGTGCTATAATATTAATAGAGATGGCGACGCTTGTTGCTGTCAGGTGATAGTGGGTTATTATTTAAACGGTTTATTTAAACCGTTTTTTTCTTTGTCTTTGAGGTTGTGGTTGAAGTAGTTTCGCTGTGGTTAACTTAACAGTTGATTTAACTCGCACATCCATTATATAACATTAGATTTCAATGTGCTATATTTTAGAACAAAAGTTCTTGTAATATTACTCTAATAAACGTACCCTAGTTGCCCGCCATTGCTCATATTTTTTGTGGCGATGGTATTTCTTGGTGATTGCGTCAAACTCAACTTATATCCTTTTTGTAAATTTACATTTTGGAAATCTTGAACAGCCTAAAAAGTTTCCAAATTTGCTTGTCCTCCTTACCATTTCACTTCCACAATATGGACATTTCATATTTACTTTATTTATTGCCTTGTCTTCAATTACTTTTTTAATATTATTAATATGTTCTCGTCTTCCTTTTTTATCGTTAATCGATTTTGATTTTAGTGATTGATATATTTTCTCAATGTCCTCTTCTTTTAGTTTCTGTATACCTCTGTGATTTAAAATTGTATTAGAAAGCATATCAGGATAAATGACTTTTGTACGAATATCGTGCATGGTTTTCATTGCAGCACTCCCTGCGATAACAATAATCGAGTGAAACGGAACATCCTTATAATCCGGTAATACTGCCTTAAGTGCACAAATATGCCCCCAATTCTGTTTTATCGGATTACGAAATTTAAATTTCCCTTTATAAATAACCTGTGTCCAATAATCTGACTCCTCTTTACCATAAATCCACCCCTTGTAATTTTTCGTCTCTATTACTAGAAGCCCATAGGGAGATATAACAACATGGTCTATTTGAGAAGTCCCGTTTTCTGTCTTTATCAATACATCATGCAGCACTTTATAACCTTCAAGTATGACTTTTTCTAATTGTTGTGCAACAATTTTTTCACCAACTATACCTTTGATTTTAGATCTATTTTTTTTAACAAGTATTATTAATACTGAAAAGATTACTACTAGTATCCACTCCATATCTCGACCTCCTTTTGCTGTATCTCAGCTAGCATCCCAGTTTTACTACGCCGACAGACCAGACCAGCGGAGCCCTTCCCTTAAGCAGTGCTTACCGTCTGGTGAGACGTTAAGCATAAATAACCGTGAGCATGCCCGAAGCTTGAAAACATTGTCATATGATGTGCCTGAACATAAAAGGTTAATCTAATTGCTGAGCTACAATAACCGTTGGTGGGGTTAGGCATATCGAACAAAAAGAAGCGGCGCCAGAGTCCTACCCGTCGCGGCTTCATTAATAAGCATTGTTATGTGAAAGACGATAATTTTTCTTTGTAAAGAATACCTTAGAATTTAATGCTATCAATACGATTTCTTTCAATTACTCGCTTTTCACGATGCGTACTTGTACCACTTACTCTCATACTCTTTCCATCTTCAACATAGACCGAAATAGTCTGAGAAACTGAAGACTCAATATCTATAATATTGATTATTTCATCATAATATAAAAGACCTAACAAATTTATTGTAAATCTGTTTGCAAAAGCGTTTTATCGGCTCTAACTGGTATCGCAATTCAAGAAAACTACATACAGGGTACAGAGCAAAAAGTAGTCGATTTTTTCCCGGATTACTTTAAAGACGCAAATCCTCAGAAAAAAAGCATCACAATTCATGATTTGCTAAACATGACAGCAGGATTAAAATCCTTAGAAAACAATCTTGGGCGGTGATAAGTATCCTGCGGCTTTCGAAGGACATCGGGCGGAAGAGGATTGTTTCCTAGTAAACTGCTTATGGTCTCCGGCTAACCCATGTAATTTTGCGGTTGCTTTTAGATTTTATGATGATAAGGTATACGTAACGGCAACTGTTACACCGAATCAATTTCAGACACAGTTTGAAGGAGTCATGGAGTCTTATTAGCAGCTTGCTATATATAGAACCGCAGCCGGTTGGCTTCAAATTTCTTGTTTTTTGCAGCGTTTTGTAAAATACAGGTTGACAATTTTGCCTTCACGTCATATGATATTAAAAACATAATATTGTAAATACTGTGACGGGGAAAAGTAAGTAGACCTTGGCTTACAGGGAGAAACCATCATAGACTGAAAGTGGTTTTACGATTCAAGACTTTCCGAAGTTCTCCCCCGAGTACACAAGCTAAATGTGAAAGCTAGTAGGCGAGTGCGTAGGCCTGACGTTAACAAGGCAGGATATCGGATAAAAGGATTATCCCGTATCTATTGAGTGCATCATTTATTGATGAATTTGGGTGGTACCGCGAAGTATAGTCTTCGTCCCTTTATAGGGATGAAGGCTTTTTTTGTTGTCAAAACAACAAGATAAGGATTTAATTTGTAGAAAAAGTTAATCATAGAATATGGAGGTCTTAATTATGATTATTGTATTAAAAACAGGGATTGGCAAAGAACAAGTTGATAACTTGAAAAATTGGCTGTCCGATAAAGGATTAAGTGTTAATCCGATTTACGGTGCTGAAAAAACCGTTCTTGGTCTTGTGGGTGACACTTCCCATCTTTCGATGGATGAGGTCAGCATGCATGAGGCCGTTGAGAAAGTATTAAAGGTACAAGAGCCATATAAAAAGGCTAACCGGAAGTTTCATCCGGAAAACACTGTTATTAAGGTTGGAAATGTCTCGGTAGGAGCTAAGGATATTGTTGTCATTGCAGGACCTTGTTCTGTAGAGTCTGAGGAGCAAATTTTACAGATTGCCCGTCAGGTTAAGAATTATGGAGCCAGTATGCTCCGTGGCGGTGCTTTTAAGCCTCGCACATCGCCTTATGCATTCCAAGGCTTACGAACCGAAGGGCTCATGCTTTTAAAAAGAGCCGGAGATGCCGCTGGACTACCGATAGTATCAGAGATTACAAATCCCACGTATTTAGAAATATTCGATCAGTATGTTGATCTAATTCAGGTGGGTGCCCGTAATATGCAGAACTTTGAGCTGCTAAAAGAGCTGGGAAGAATAAAGAAGCCTATATTGTTAAAACGAGGTTTTGCTAATACTTTAGAAGAACTTCTAATGGCCTGTGAGTATATTATGAACGAAGGAAATCAAAACGTAATTTTGTGTGAAAGAGGTATCAGAACCCTTGAAAACTACACACGAAATACTCTTGACTTAAGTGCTGTCCCTGCTCTAAAGCGGATAAGCCATTTGCCTGTATTGGTTGACCCCAGCCACGGCAGCGGTCTGTCCTGGATGGTGGAGCCCCTTTCTAAAGCTGCCATTGCCGCCGGTGCCGACGGTGTTATAATTGAGGTTCATAATAATCCGAGCAAGGCTCTTTCAGATGGCCCTCAATCCATTACTCCGTCCGAATTTTCCTATATTATGCCTAAGCTCAGGGAATATGCGCGCCTAGAAGGGCGGCAAATAAGCATCCCCCATACCGTTGCCTATGCGGGAACTCCCGGCTCCTTTGCCAATGAAGCCGCAGAAAAGATGTATCCAACGCACGCATTGACCGGCTTGGAACACTTTGAAGATGTTTTTGAGGCGGTTCTCAGCAAAAAGATTGAAATAGGTGTCGTTCCTGTGGAAAATACTTTGGCCGGCAAGGTTGATGAGGTTCAAAAGCTATTAGAGAATGATACCCTTGAGATAATTAACAGCATTAAACTACCTATAAAACAGATGCTTGTTGCTCCTGCCGGAACTGAGCTTTCAAGTATTCGTAAAATATACTCCCATGAAAAAGCTCTCAAGCAATGCGAGAAATTTCTTTCTACCTTACCTGAATGCAGGCAGATTCCTTATTCTACAACTTCAGCAGCTGCAGCAGCCGTCGCTGCTCTTAATGACAAGTGCTCGGCAGCAATAGCAAGTGAAACCGCTGCCCGACTTAACCGCCTTGAGATAATTAAGGATTCCATACAGGATGAGGATGACAATTATACAGAATTTGTCGTGTTTAGAAAGAAGTAAGAAGTGCTTATAGGTGTAGCAGCCCGCTACTAAATAAAACTGAACTTATTCTGCGATACATCGTCTAATAATACATAGTATAAATGTAGAACCCACAGGAAGGATTGAAATTCATGAAAAGATTATTAGCACTATTATCGGTCTTCTCGCTTTTAGTCACGTCTACTGCCTGCAGCACGGGAGTAACCACGGATGTATCCAGTATAAGTGAGTATGTAGTAGACGGTAGCAGTAAGTTTGCTTTTGATATATTCAAAGCTATCAATAATGAAGATGCCAGTGAAAATATCTTTATTTCGCCATTAAGTATTTCCACTGCCCTGACTATGACCTACAACGGGGCTAAAGGTGATACAAAAGCAGATATGGAAAAGGCTCTTGGATATACTGGCATTGACAGCGCACTGGTAAACCAGAGCTATAAAAACCTAATCTCCCATTTAAAAAACATAGACAAAAATATTAGCCTTAATATAGCCAACTCTATCTGGATAAAAGAGGGTGAACAAGTAAATAAGGAGTTTATAAACACAAATGAAAAGAATTTTAATGCTGAGGTAAGCTCTCTTGATTTTTCCGATTCTTCATCGGTTGATACAATTAATAATTGGATTAAGGATGAAACCAAAGGAAAGATTGAACAGATGCTGTCAGGCCCCATAGACCCTACTATTATTATGTACCTTATAAATGCCATCTATTTTAAGGGTGAATGGAGCAAACAGTTCAATCCAGAAAATACCTTTAATTCTGATTTTTATTCCTATGATGGCGACACTGTTACCGTAGAGATGATGTCCAATAAAGACGAATATGAATATGCCAAGGGAAAAAATTTCAAAGCAATCAGGCTTCCTTACGGAAAAGATAAAACCTCGATGCATGTTATTCTGCCCGATAAAGGAGTAGATATAAACGAGTTTATTAATAACCTGACTCCCGAACAATGGAATGATATCAGAAATTCACTAATAAAAACTAATGATGTGACGCTTAACCTGCCAAAATTCAAGCTTGAATATGGAATTAAAAATTTGAATGACAGCCTTAAATCTCTTGGTATGGAAAGCGCCTTTGATATGTCTGCAGATTTTAGCGGTATAAGCGAAGGATTATTTATTAGTAATGTACTGCACAAGGCTATAATAGAAGTTAATGAGGAAGGCAGTGAAGCTGCTGCTGCCACAGCAGTAATCATGCCAACCTCCGCGCCCATTGAACCTATAACTTTTATCGCAGACAGACCTTTTGTTTTCTTGATTACCGATGATACCACAGGCACAATAATGTTTATGGGCAAAGTACTAAGCATTTAGATGATTTGACTTTAGTCACATAAAGATTCTTCGGCCATTTTATGTCCTCAATGTTTTTTAGTATATTTTTCACTCCATTAACAAATAATATTTAAAAACATGAGAGGAGTGAGCTTATGGCTAAGAAAGGACCGCGGGAGAACCCTACTGCTAACTCAAACCAACAGCAGGCAAAAAGCGGAGAAAATGAAAAACGCTTGAATCAAGTGCCTAACAGCAAAAACCCAAAAGTACCCGGAAATGAAGCGCCTTACCGTTAAGGCTTTAATTCCGAATTAAGATGTATAATCTTATCATGATGAAACATAATAATAAGGAACACAAGAAGTATTAAGAGCAAGAGTGCCCGGAGTAATAAAAAATATAGTATTCAATCGAACTGAAAGTTGTAGGGTGGGCACTAAATTAGTAATCAAACAGGGCGGTTTCTGTTTAATGACAGATAACCGCCCCTGTATCTTAATAATGGTTTTGATCGTCATATCTATTTGATGAAGGCTTTTTCAATATGGTGCTTACACCTGCTAAAATCAATACTCCACCAGCAATATACTTAAAGTATCTTCCAAAGTATCCAAATGTACCTATTGAGAAAAACACTACTGCAATTCCTGTCAGGATAAATATTGGAATCAACAGACCAGATTCTCTATTACCGGCAATATAAAGAAGAAATAACCCGACTGCAGGTGCTATAATAAACCCGGGCCATAAGACCCCCCAAAGATTTAATAATTCAGAGAAGAAGCAAGTACCTGCTATGGTAAACAAGATCCCTACCGGTACAAGCAAGCCGGGACTTCTATCTCCAAACAAATATAGAAGTAAAAGCCCTACGGCAGGTGAAGCAATAAAAGCCGGCCATACCAAATGGTATGAAAAAACTTCACCCAGTAAAAATGTTACCCCAAGAGTAAACATTATTCCGGCTGGAACTAACAGCCCTGCCCCACTAGGTCCTTTTGACATGTATCCAAGAAAAAAGAAAAAGGAAATTGCGATAAACATCATAGGCCAAGTAAGGTTCATAAGCCATGACAATGAAAATATTCCTATATTCCCGGATATCGTTAATATACCAACTATAACAAGTAAGGCCCCAATAATATATTTTGAACTGTTTCTCATACTCAATAACGCCTCCGTTTTTTCTATTTTGAGTATACCGTAAATATATGATAAAACAATGGGACCACAATTAGAATTAGATTAGAATTAGAGAATAAGCATAGCATCGCCAAAGCTAAAAAATCTGTATTCCGCATTAATAGCCTCTTGGTATGCTCGCATTATTCTATCCTTCCCGGCAAAAGCGCTAACCAGCATTATCAAAGTGGATTCGGGAAGATGAAAATTGGTTACAAGAGTGTCTACCACTTTAAAGGTATATCCCGGATATATAAATATATCTGTTTCACCTTGGCTAGGCAAGACTTTTCCGCTTTCGTCGGAACAGGTTTCCAAAACACGCACACTGGTAGTGCCAACTGCGACAACCCTCTTACCCGCTTCTTTAGTCTGGTTGATTATGTCACAAGCCTCCGGACTGATAGAGTATGCCTCCTTATGCATGTGATGTTCCAGAATATTTTCGGTTTTGACAGGCCGGAAGGTACCAAGCCCCACATGAAGAGTCAACTCCACTACCTTTACGCCTTTTTGTGCAAGTGTTTCGAACACTTCGGGTGTAAAGTGCAGACCAGCAGTAGGAGCCGCCGCTGAACCATTTATCTTTGAATAAATGGTCTGATACCTCTCCCTATCTTCAAGGCTTGCATGTATATAGGGCGGCAGCGGCATTATTCCTACTTTATCTAAAACTTGTTCGAATACGCCATCATAATCGAATTTTACGATTCTGTTTCCTTCTTCGCCGATTTCGAGAATTTCAGCCTTTAACAACCCCTCACCGAAAACAAATCGACTTCCGGGTTTTGCAATCTTGCCGGGCTTTAATATAACTTCCCAAGTATCTTTCTCAAGTCTCTTTAAAAGTACAAACTCGATTTTACCGCCAGTTTTCTCTTTTTCGCCCAAAAGCCTAGCCGGAATTACTCTGGTATTATTAATAACCAGACAATCGCCAGACTCAAGGTATTGGGATATCTCTTTAAAATGTTTATGTTCCAGAGTATCATTGTTCCTGTTCACTACCAAGAGTCTGGACATATCACGCTTTTGAGCCGGGTTTTGGGCTATCAATCTCTCGGGTAGTTCATAGCTGAAATCCTTTAGCTTCATAATAACCTCATTAATAGAGAGTTGCTCCGCTCTATAAACTTAACCATTGCATCGGGTTCTAATTGTCTGTGATTAAGAAGAGCAAGGTCATAAATATGGCATGCAGCTGTAAGAGCGTCTTCTTTTCTATTGTCCTCTTCGTAGAGGTCTGCTATTCTTTTCACCATTGTATTATTGCTGTTTAAAACCAAAGTTTCCTCATCAGGGAAAAGGTCTGCGGTGTTTATACTGCCTCCGAAGGAACGACTCATTTCCTTAAATCTTCGGGATTCCTCTGAAAGCAAGATAACTGCAGGAGTTGATTCACTCTTTAAGCCCTCAACTTTGATTTTAAGCTTATCTTTTCCGGTAGCTTCCTTAATTATCTTTTCAAGTTTTTCCTGTAAATTCTTATTCTCGTCTCCCTTACTTTCATCATCCTTCATGTTATCGATAATGTCCGCATCTACACGCATGAATTTAACATCCCTGTTTTCTGCCTCCATGAAGCTTATAAAATGGGAATCAATCATAGTATTGAGTATAACGGCATCCATATTGTTATCCTTAAACATGCGGATATACTGGGCTTGTTGTTTTTCGTCGTTAACGTAATAAATCTTCTTATCGGCTTCCTTATTCTGTTCAAGGTATTCTTCCTGAGTTACGAACTTATCATTTATGGTTTTGTAAATAAGAATGCTCTTTACCTTTTCAAAAAACTTGGGCTCTCTTATGCAGCCGTATTTTACAAAGGGATTTATATCTTCCCAATACTTTTCATAACTCTCTCTGTCTTTCTTAAACAGAAGCTGGAGCTTATCTGCAACCTTTTTGGTGATGTGGGATGATATCCTGTCCACATAACCTTCATTCTGTAAAAAGCTTCTTGAAACGTTTAAGGGAAGATCTGGGCAGTCCAAGCAGCCTTTCAGCAGCATTAGGAATTCAGGTATAACCTCTTTAATATTATCAGCGACGAATACCTGATTATAGAATAGTTTTATTTTACCTTCCATGGTTTCAAACTCGTGTTTAAGCTTCGGAAAGTATATAATACCCTTCATGTTAAAGGGATAGTCCATATTGATGTGTATCCAGAAAAGCGGATCGTTGAAATCGGTAAACACTTCATGATAAAAGCTCTTGTACTCCTCATCAGTACACTCACGTGGGTTTTTAAGCCAAAGGGGGCTGGTGTTGTTTAGAGGCTTTTCTTCTTTTTCTTTTTGGTCTTCCTTCTTATCTTCCTGTTTTTCTTCTTTCTTTTCGTTTTCATCGATCAAATATATTTCGTATTGCAAAAATGCAAAATATTTTCTTAAAATCTCTCGAAGCTTCCATGAGTCAAGAAATTCCTTTGAATCATCAGCCATAAAAAGGGTTATGGTAGTACCGAAATCCTTTTTGTCCGATCCTTCCATAGTATACTCTGTGTCCCCTTCGCTTTCCCAAGCTACGGCACTTTGCCCTTCCTGATATGAAAGAGTATCAATTCTCACCTTGGTACTAACCATAAAAGCAGAATAGAAACCCAAACCAAAATGACCGATAATCTGCTGATCATCTGTCTTATCCTTATACTTTTCTATAAAATCTTTTGCGCCTGAAAAAGCAATTTGATTAATATATTTTTTTACCTCTTCGTCGGTCATTCCTATACCATTATCAGTGATAGCAATAGTTCCTTTTTCTTTGTTAAGAGATACGGTTATTCGCGGTTTGTAATCGTCAGGCAGCTTTGCCTCACCTATATCAGATAATTTTTTTAACTTACTTATAGCATCTGAAGCATTTGATACCAATTCTCTTAAGAATATATCTTTCTCTGAATAGAGCCATTTTTTTATGATAGGAAAAATATTTTCTGTCTGAATAGAAATATTGCCTTTTTCATTGATCATTAGTAAAAAACCTCCTATTAGTATTTCTATAACGATATGATAATATTATGGTCAGAGAATGTCAATACGAAAATTAGCACTCTCACAGCGAGAGTGCTAACAACCTATTACCTAATTATGCTAAATGGCTTACTATACAGCCTCTTTATCCTCAGTTTTCTCATCCTCTTCAAAGTTTTCCATAATCTTAAGCTGTGCATTTATAATGCTTTCAACCTTTGCTTTGTATGCATCTACTTCGCGCCTTAAACATTCATATTCGAACTTAACACTCAAAACTTGTTTATGCGATTCATCTATTATCCGCCGTGCTTCAAGCTCAGCCTCTTTTTGAATATTTTCGGCATTATGTCTTGCGTTGGCAACAATCTCTTCACTGGTTTGCTGCGCAACAATCAGGCTGTTCTGGAGGTTGTTTTCAATTGTCTTATAGTACTTAACCTTATCCTGACTATCTTCGAGCTTTTCTTTAAGTTTAGAATTCTCCTTTATCAAATCAGAATAATCCTCGACAACCTTTAATAGTACATCTTCCACTTGAAGAATATTGTATCCCATCATGGCTTTTTTAAAGGCAATGTTTTGAAGATCATTAGGAACAAAATTCACAAATACACGCCCCCCGTTCGTAATTCAAACATATTTCCTTAGCAGTCTATTAATTAAATAAAGTAAGATAATAACAAATAATGGCGATATATCAAATCTCAATGGCTTTCCTTTATTTCCTTTTAAGAGCATTTTACGTACGGGGTTTAATAAAGGCTCCGTAATTAGAAGAAGAAACTGGAACGGTCCGGAATTTCTGTGTATAAGTTTAAATTCGCAAAACACTCTTATAACAAGTACCACTTCCATTACGTAAATAACTGCTCTAAGAGCAATAATGAAAGTATACATTATCTCCATTTCTATTTAACCCATGAAAATACGCCTTTGTTATGCATTTCATCTTTTAAATCACCTGTTATTTCAATGGATGCAGGTGTTGCAAGAAAAATGCCGCTTGATATCTTTTGAATATCTCCGTCTAGACAATAAACAGCGCCACTTAAAAAGTCCACCATTCTTTGAGCTAATGGGGTATCCACACCTTCTACGTTCATAATAATGGGCTTATTGGACCTTAGATGATCACAAAGTTCTCTGGCTTCAAGTATATTCTGAGGTGATAACACAACAACTTTTAAGTTATTGTTATTATTCATATTTAGAACTTTACCCTGTTGGTTCTTTTTGTAGGAAGGAATCCGCTCAGCTTTATGAGGGGGGCTTTCAATTATTTCATCCTCATAAATATCGTCTTCCATGTCTGCGTCAGTTTCCCAACCAACAAAGTCCAAGACCTTCTCAAGTAATTTCGCCATAGTATCTTCCTCCAGTTTTCATTCGTAAAATATCACCAGCCAAATGGCTAATAATCTCTTTCTCCAAAAAGGGCACTTCCGATTCTTACTATAGTGGCACCTTCCTCGATAGCAATTCTGTAATCGCCACTCATACCCATAGAGAGTTCTTTCATATTAATATTTTCTACTTTTTCCCTTCCAATGTCAACCGCTAGTTGCTTTATTTTTTTAAAAATATATCGTACTTCTTCGGGTTCTTCGGTGTAAGGGGCTATGGTCATTAATCCCACTACCTTGATATTACCCATTTTTGATATCTTTAACAAAAAATTTATTAGTTCATCCTGATAAATTCCGGCTTTTGTTCTTTCTCCCGATACATTAACCTGAACAAGCGCGGGAAAAACATGATTTATTTTTTGTCCTCTTTGCTGGATTGCTTCTGCCAACTCAATACGGTCTAAAGAATGAATCAAATCAATACGCTGGTCAAGATATTTAACCTTATTGGTTTGAAGCCTTCCGATAATATGCCAATGGCAATCCCTATTGAGATTATCGGATTTTTTTAAGTATTCCTGAACCCTATTTTCGCCAAAATGCTTTACGCCCAAATCATATGCCTTTCGCATTGTTTCAATATCAATAGTTTTTGTAACACCAAGAAGCAGGACATCCTCGGAAGTACGGCCTGATTTTATAGCT
Source organism: Clostridiaceae bacterium (assembly GCA_012520615.1). GTDB lineage: Bacteria > Bacillota > Clostridia > DSM-8532 > DSM-8532 > DTU059. The sequence goes on from JAAYNX010000241.1 coordinate 15,906, forward strand.
GCTTCGCTGATATTCTGCCTAACCTTATTTATTGAATTCAAAAGGCTGTTCTCTGTATCTGAAATCATCGTTCAATCACTTGACCTTCCACAACATTCTTTGGATTTACCAAAAAGACATCAAAGATATTTACACAATTTTCTGTATCTGTCGTATCAATATTCTCAATAATTGCGTTACTATCCTGTCTAGCTACTATTTTTACTCGTACAAATTTGGCTTTATCCATTTCAACAATAGCTATATCAGCTGTATCATCAACTGTGTTTAAGTTAAATAGGCTTCTTAACGGTACTTTCATTCCTGTAACGCTGCTGATTACTAAGTTGCCCCTAACGCCCCGAAAATCCATAGTTTTTTCAATCATTTTACTCATTCTGGCAGTAATGAGTTGAACACCATCTTTATTCTCACCTATTTTTTCTATTGTAACCGGAATAAGCTCCTGAATTCCATCAAGCTCAATTTCCAACTGCATTTCCTTATTGTTCAGCTTTGCCTTTTCATACAAAACTGTAATATCCTTTCCCTGCTTTTCGGGAACACTGAAGATAATCCATGCTTCATCATTAAATATAAGTTTTCCAAAAGCTTCACTTTCTTTTGCGTCGATTTCAGCCGGAGTGAGCGTTTTTTCTAATGAGCCGTTTTCAAGTACTACTTTACTGATATCTTCCAATGAAATACTATACCTGTTTTCGTAGGTATAAATCTCTTCTAAGCCGTCACATTTATATAGGACAACTCCCGATTCAGGGGAATAAACGCTCTTTACAGATTTCTTTACATTACTTTGAAGTCTCGCAAGTTCTTGTTTTTCATTCTTTAATGCATCTGATGCTGTATTGCTCTCAAGCATATAACGGGCTCTAGCCTCTAATACACGGTCAATGCCTTTTCTTATGTCTGCCGCATCGCTTATATCACCTGAATTTGATAAATCGGCAAGCCTATTAATTTGTGTTTCAATGGCAGATTCCCAAATTTCACGATTTGCACCAGAGGCACTGTCAAACTCAGCCACAACCCTCTTTAGAATGTCTATTTCTGATTGTCGGTAGCTTTCTACTACCTCACGCATATTCGATTGAATGTATGATGCTACTTCATTACCCTTTGCTACTCGCTCTCCGTTTTGGATAGTGGGAAAAATTATACCTGTACCTGGAGATTTTAGCAGTAGTTCTTTTCTTACGAGCATGCCTTCAATAGGTGTTTTTACTTCCAATGTTGCTGTTTTTATCACGTTAATCTCGTGATTAACAGAAAAAACCCATTTCCAAACTGCCGGTATATAAACAAGTAGCAAAGCAAAACCCAAGAGACTTAAAAGTCTTTTACGTCTGCGTTTCTTCTTTCTTTTCTTACTCTTTTCTTCGAGTTCATTAATCATTAGTATTTGCTCCCTTAAGGAGTATGTCGGTATTATGATGGTATTTTTTTATAAGTCTATAGCACTATTATTCCATAGTCAACAAGCTCCTGAACCGCACACATAACTCCCAATTTAACATGCTCATAAACCAAGCCACCTTGCATATATGCCGTGTAAGGTGCCCTAATAGGTGCGTCTGCGCTGAGCTCTATAGATGAACCCTGAATAAAGGCTCCGGCTGCCATTATTACCGGTGAATCATATCCCGGCATATCCCATGGTTCAGGTGTAACAAACGAGTCCACCGGAGAACCTTTTTGAATACCCTGACAAAATGCAATTACCCCTTTTTCGCTATTAAACCTGATAGCTTGTATAATATCGCAGCGAGGGTCGAAGGGGCCGGGATGGGTTGTAAAGCCAAGGTCTTGCATAATCTGTGCTGTAAAAACAGCTCCTTTTAAGCTTTCAGCTACAATGTGGGGTGCTAAAAAGAAGCCTTGGAATAACAGCCGGTTATTCCCCAATGTTGCTCCAACTTCACGACCTAGGCCGGGAAGTGTCATTCTGTAAGAAATTTTTTCAACCAAATCTTTTTTCCCGGCAACATATCCTCCCGAGGGCACAATTCCGCCTCCCGGATTCTTAATAAGGGATCCTGCCATGATGTCAACGCCTACTTCTGTAGGTTCACGATCTTCGACAAATTCACCATAGCAATTATCAACCATTATGAGAGTATCTGCTTTAACAGATTTTACTAATTTCACTACTCTTTCTATTTCGCTGATGGTAAGAGCAGGCCTCCAAGCGTAACCCCTTGAGCGTTGAATAAAAACCAGTTTTGTCTTTTCATTTATTGCATTTATTACAGCCTGGTCATCAATAAGTCCGTTATCTAGCTCAACCTGTGAATATGTTACTCCGTAATCCTTTAGTGAACCCGCGTCTTTTTCGCCTCTGATACCGATTACTTCTTCCAATGTATCATAGGGTTTGCCGGTAATGGAGAGAAGTTCGTCTCCCGGGCGCAGAATACCATAAAGACATAATGACAAAGCATGAGAACCGCATGTAATGCTGTGCCTTACCAGAGCATCTTCTGCATGAAATGCATGTGCATACACAGCATCTAGTATCTCCCTGCCTCTGTCATTATACCCGTATCCGGTTGTGCCTGAAAAATGAGTATCACTAAGCCTTTCACGCTGCATCGCGTGAATCACCTTAAGTTGATTTTGCTCTTTGACGAAGTTAATATGTTCAAAGCTTTTACTAACAGCTTTTTCAGCTTCTTTGACCAAATCTATAATCTTTGGATTTATATTAAATTCTTCATAATATTTTCTTTTGTTTTCCATAATGACCTCAAATAATTTTGCTTGTAAACAATATGAATATATTATCATTATTCATCGGTCATTTCAATTCTAAGCGGAAATGGTAACCTAAAAGAAATACATTAAGCCAATATTATTCCATAGGTAAAAAGACTCTAAAACGTGTTCCGGCACCCATTTTACTGGCTACTTTGATTCTGCCTCCATGGCGTAGAACAATAATTCTGGCAATAGAAAGACCAAGGCCATGACCTCCTTTATCACGCTCTCTGGCCGCATCAACCTGATAAAAACGATCAAAAATGTTTGGTAAATCCTTTTCCGGAATTCCCCTGCCATTATCAATAACTGCCGCAACGGCATAGCCCTCTTCTTTTTCTAATTTAAGGGTAATATTACCGCCCGGCTCGGTATATTTTATTGCATTGTCCACAAATATTCTTAACGCCTGTTTTATTCTGTCCCTGTCCCCGTTGATAATTATGTCAGGCTCTACATGGCTCTCTATATTGTGTTTGGTTTCTAGCATCTTCGTATCTCTAACCATTTCTTCCATCAGCTCACTAAAATTAAACTTGTCTTTTATAAGAACCATGGTATCTTTGTCATTTCTTGCAATGAAAAGAAGCTTATCCACAAGATCCTGCATATTTTTTGACTCTTTGTTTATGGCTTCAATGGATTCATGGAGAATCTCTTTATCGTCCTTCCCCCAGCGGTCAAGCATTCTCGCATAACCCTGTATTACAGAAATAGGCGTGCGAAGTTCATGGGAGGCATCTGAAACAAACTGTTTCTGTTTATCGTAAGCCTTTTCGATTCTATCCATCATGCGATTAAATGTCATGGATAACTCTATCAGCTCATCAGTTGAATTGCTTACATTAAGGCGCAAATTTAAATTCTGGGAGGATATATTATTTGCCTTTTCAATAAACTCATCAAGTAGTCTAAAGGTTTTTCTGGTTAAATAATTTCCTCGAACATAAATTGTCAATACAGAAATTAAAAAAAGCAGAATCGCCACAGCACCTATAACTATGATTTCTATCAAAAAGATAGTAATATCAAAATAGCTTATAAGTTTTAGATTCTGTTCCTCTATAAATAGTTCTCTCGCATAGGAAATATGTATTCTATAATCTTTGAACTGAATACCGACTATATCAATATTATATACACCTATACCCTTACTAATAAGCTGCTGTGATGATGCAATAATTTCTCCATTGTCATTTAGCAATGCAAACGCACTATTGTCGATATTATTAATAGTCTCAACAAGGTCATTAACACTAGTTTGTTCTTCTATAATATCTATTAAGGGCTTACTTTCATAATATTTTGAGAAAACCGAAAAGCCTATTATGAGTATAAAAATGGTCAATAAAAAAACAGAGAGCCATTGGGCAAACATTTTAGTATAAAAAGCCGATATGCTAGATGCCAAAGAAGAATTGGATTTCTTCGGTTCAAATTTACTCTTGGTCTTCAAAAATATAACCTACCCCACGAATAGTTTTAATATAAGAAACATCATATTTTTGATCTATTTTGCTTCTGAGATAACGTATATAGACATCTGTAACATTTGTGTCTCCAAGGAAATCGTAACCCCAAACATTTTCTATCAACTTCTCCCTGTCCAGCACAATACCTTTGTTCTCCATAAGGTACAAAAGAAGATCATATTCCTTCTTTGATAAAAACACTTCTTCACCATCAAAGGTAACTTTATGCTGCATTCTGTTTAATACAAGTTTTCCCGAGGTAATGCTATCGCCGGTATTATCCCTTGACGAAATAGCCTTCCTCTTTAAAGCAACTCTGATACGTGCGAGAAGTTCTTCTATCGCAAAAGGTTTCGTGACATAATCGTCAGCACCGCTATCCAAACCCGTAACTTTATCCGAGATATCATCTTTGGCAGTGAGCATGATTATAGGCAAGTCGGAGAACTTTCTGATTCTTCTGCATACTTCAATACCGCTCATTAAAGGGAGCATTAAATCAAGAACTATAAGATCTATATCGTTCTTTTCTGCTCTCTCAAGGCCGCTTCTTCCGTCATATACAATTTCAACTTCATAACCCTCATGCTTAAGCTCTAACTCTAAAAACCGGGCTATTTTACTCTCATCCTCTATAACCAATATTCTTTCTGCCATCATACCCCTCCGAAACCAGATTAAAACGCAAGAGTGAGATTAAAGCTACAAACTTTTCTCACTCAAAAAGTACTGTTTATTTGGGCGTACTGTGCTCCCTCATTCTATTGTGTATTCATTATATCCCTCATCGTTATTGGGATTATTTTTAGATTCCTGAGCCTTTACATCACCAGGCCAATCGGTCTTAATTTGAACAGGAACTTGACTATTGTTGTTTTTGTTTTCTTCTGTTTTGGGCTCATCATAACTTTTGCCCGGTTGATAATAGTAGTTTTCCGATTTAGCATCTGTGCCTGTTCCCTTTTCCTTATCCTTCATCTTGTTATTGATATTCTGAAAGATAGAATTTACATTAACATTCTGGCTTTTTTCGTCCTTTATACTTAGTTTATACCCTAAAGTTGTCAGCAATATAAAGAATAATAGTATAAAAACCCAAATGGGTAAAAGCAATATCAGTAAAATTATTGGAATCGCAAACAGGGGTGACCCTTTATCCTCAACAACTAACTTAGTGTCAAAGCCTTTTTGTAGAATATCTGCAAACCTGTTACCAAAATCATCCCGTTGTTTTTTGCTTTGATGGCTGTGAACCCTGTTTGACTTAGTTCTCTCAAAATCGATTATTGCGTCCAGAACATCGCCGTTATTCTTTTCAAGAAAATACTTTGCGTCCTCATAACTTGAATGAGTGCGTTTTCTAAACTCATCAATCTGCTCTATTGTAACCATATTATTACCTCCCCGCAAAGCACGAGTATCTTTAGTTGTTTTCTCTAGTCTTGTCTTTTATTCTTTCCACAAAGTTCTGTACGCTAACATTGGGGTCTGATATCTCACGAAATAAGAATTTATAACCCATAATGAGCATAACAAATGCAACAAGTAAAAGTATATGCCATATTGGTCCTAAAACCAATAAAACAAGTAATGGAATCATATAATCTCTTCCGGTTCTATCTATGACGACAAGTTTAATGTCTATTAATTTTTGTACCACTCTTACTAAACCATTAAGCAAACGATTGGAGCCGCCGTGAAAATTTCCTTTCTTCTGGTAGCCGGTTCTCTCTTTTTCAAATGCTATTATTGCCTCCAGAAGATCACCGTTGTATCTTTCCAAATAATATTTAGCCTCATCATAATTCGAATTGGTTCTTCTTCTAAACTCATCAATTAATTTAATGTCCATTATATGAGCACCTCCGTTTATTCTCACTAATTTAGCTTTACAATCTTATTGTAGGACACAATTATTAGGTACTCATATCAGATAAATTAGAGTTCAATTAGAATACGTTTGTAAATCAATTAGTCAAGCGCCATAATAAACCAAAGTTTGCTTAAAATAATACTGACAGATAACCACAAAGGCTATCTGTCAATAATTTAAAACTCGTTAATTGCAAAATTATTTTGTCTAGTAATTTCTATCTCACATAATCGGAATACTTAGGACTGTATTCTACGACAATTTTAGTTACAGTCTTCTTGTCTGTTTGTATTTCATATCCATCTAATACGGAATCTCCGGCTTCAATCTCATAATAATCATAAGATGAAGAAGAATCATTCTTTTTATAATCAGCTCCTGATAGAGTTTTTTCCAGTTGTGCCACGCTCATACCAATGGTAATGTTTTTAGCAATTATAATTTCAGTTTTATTGTCATAATCTCCGGACTGAACTTTAGTCACAAAGCAGTTGTCTATTGCAGTTGCTTTTTCACAGTAATTGTTAGCGATTACCCTAAGTCTTTGGTTATCCTTTATCAGGGTAACCCATCCAAAAGAACGGCCTGTAACAACCATTTCAGATTCTTTTTCTATAATCTTCCACCCGTTGGCAGTAAAGCAACTGACAGGTGCAGGTAGCTGATATAGATCCCCACCGTATTTTACAGTGAAGGCGTCAAAATCATCATCTAGTTTATCTGGGCTCTTATACTTATTCACTATTTCCGGCACTGTTGTATCAACTTCGCCTGCTACAAAGTCTTCCGGCATAGTTAAATTCGTAACTTCTATTTCTGAGATTCTGCCTGTATCTGCTGAAACGACAATCTTAATCTCTTGGTAGCTTGCATACTCATATCTAAGCGATGTGTAATATTCACTTTCGTAGGTATCTGATGGAGTACCATAAGCCGCTTTTACATCTTCGACAGTAGATTTGCCATATTCGATTCCTTTTGGGAGACGCATGGTGAAATTCTTAGCATTTAATGCTTGACTATCACTTATAGTAATTCCGCCAACATAGCATTCATTGATTGGCAACGCATTAATATCAAAGTTTATTATATCGGCAAAACATTTCAATTTCCCCTTGGCAAAGGTATTATACATATAATAATTCGGGTCTATCGTTTCAGTATCATTGCCTTCTATGACCCAGCCATAGCTTATAAAATCAGTATATTTCATCGGGAACTGGTAAACATCCCCATCGATTTCAATTTGGAAACTATATATATCGTCAGATAAAGGACCAAAATCCGGCTTTGTTCCATTTGGTTTATTAGGAATTTTTATTGAGATATCCCCAGAATCATCTTTGTCTTCCTCGTCTTCTGTTTCATTATCTTCATTTTCCTTTGAATCAGATATCGTGTCGTCATCTTCGTTCTCATCTTCATTCTCATCCACATCTGCCGATATCTTAGATTTCTCTTCATCGTCATCACTTGTACTTATTGTTCTGGCACATGCACTCATCGAAATAGCCATACTAAATGCAAGCAACAATGCTAGAATTTTTTTCATTGAATATTCCTCCATTTGATTTTTTATTTATAGGGTAGTCTGCTAAGGTAAACATTTCCTATAAAATGATGTCATAAAAGGTTTTAAAAGTCAACCAATGACATGGCATAATTAGTAAATCAACAGATTTTTATTATCAGAGTATAAATGATATGAATATAACAAATAGTGTGCTTAGCAATGTTCCCAACAAATAGTATTCTGAAAAAGCAGGGTCTTTGGTTATTTTATCATATCTTGCAATGGATTTTGCAGTTAAAACCAACCCTATCGCCGAGTATTGTTTAAGAAAAATTAAGAAAATAATTATTACTCTCTCCAGAGTTCCTATGAATCTCCCTGCCTTCTTATCCATTAAGTTGCTAACATCATCTTTTTCCTTCGGTTTATATGGTGTTAATAATAGAGAAATAGCGATGTTGGCAGGCTTGTGTATCACAGATAATACTACTGCCCACGTCAGCAGGGATTTTGGTGACATCCCCATGGTTTGCAAAAACTGCTCAAATATGTTATGAACAGATATTGTATTGCCTTGTATAACGTAAAAATACGCTATCAAAGCAATACCTAGCAAGTGTAATGCTTGGTCGAAAAAGAATATATTCCTTTCAATCCCCGGAATTTGAAACCTTTTCTTAGCTCTTTTAGAAATGTAAAAATATTTAATAATATCAATCACTATATGTACAACTGCCGATAAGCTGCCAAACATAACCAACTCTTTTGACATTACCGGAATAATTACAGCTAACGTTACTATCCAATAAAATAAGCCATGAAGCAGAACCCATAAAAATTGTTGTTTCTTTTTTTCCGCTATGGTGTTTGTTTGTACGTAAAAATCACCAATAACATGGGCAAAAACCAAAAGCATAAAAAATTCTTTAAACATCATTTTTCCTTATTTCTCCTAATGCTTTTTCAACTATGTTCATCGCTTCTTTGTACGTATAATAGTTGCCATTGGCTAAATTTTTTTGAACCGATGATTGCCTGATGCCCAACCGTTTAGCCGCATTAGTTTGACTGTCCTGATGTTCAAGCATATCCCAGATTGTCTGCCGCTGTCGTTCGCTCCAGGAATGCTTTATCGTAGTCATTAAGGATAAAACTGTGTTTATAAGATCAACTGTTTCTTGTCTTTCTCCCGAAATTTTCAGCCTGATATCCGTTTCACTGGCTTGCTTTCTCTTTTCATTCTGTTTTATATATTCGATAGCTTCCCTTGCTTTATGATAGCCCGGGCCGTCTGCGCCAATTGCTAATTCGCGATTAATTTCAGTAGTTATTTCACCTATTCCGATGCCGAATCTAATTCTTAACGGAAACATCTTCATTTCAATCTCTGTGATAATAGCCATCGTATTTTCACCATTATGCAGTAAACCTTGAAACTCATCTCCCAAGGTAATGGTAAATTTCGAGGCGATATGCCGGATGTGCTTTGTGTTTATGTCATTCAAAGTCTTTTTTAACTTTTCCTGAACATCGTCTCGGCTTGCAATTTTTCTAGAGTCCTTTATATCCCCTATAATTGCTATATAGGGACTGGAATGTAAAGAAAAAAACATATGAACCACCTAGAAAATAGTATACTACTTCAAAAGCGAATAATCAAGGATTATTCGCTATATGGGCTTTATTTATTGATTATTCGTACTTTAGGCTATAATAATTAATTATTCCCATTCAATCGTTGCCGGTGGTTTGCTAGTTATATCATATACGATGCGGTTTATATGTCCTACTTCATTTATTATTCTGTTGGAAACCCGCTCCAGTAAATCATAAGGAAGCCTTGCCCAATCGGCTGTCATAAAGTCGGTGGTAGTAACTGCTCGAAGTGCCAAAGTATAGTCATAGGTTCTTTCATCACCCATTACACCTACACTTCTCATATTAGTCAGAACCGTAAAGTATTGATTTATATCTCTCATAAGACCTGCTTTTGCGATTTCCTCTCTAAATATAAAATCGGTCTCTCGCAGAATATCTAGGCGTTCCTTTGTTATTTCACCGATTATTCTTATACCTAAACCGGGGCCGGGGAATGGCTGGCGCCATACCATACTTTCAGGAAGCCCCAACTCAATTCCTGCTTTTCTTACCTCATCTTTGAAAAGGTCTCTAAGAGGCTCAATTATCTCTTCAAAATCGACATAATCAGGTAGCCCGCCCACATTGTGATGGCTCTTTATTACTGCTGCGTCAGCGGTTCCACTTTCTATAACATCGGGGTATATTGTGCCTTGAACAAGGAAATCAACATGGCCAATCTTTTTTGCCTCATCTTCGAATACCCTGATGAATTCTTCACCAATAATTTTACGTTTTGTCTCTGGATCTGTTACTCCTTTAAGACGGTCTAAAAACCTATCCTGGGCATTTACTCTTATTAAATTTACATTGAATTGCTTATTGAAAACTTCTTCAACTTGGTCAGGCTCACCTTTTCTCAAAAGGCCATGGTCCACAAAAATACAAATTAGTTGATCACCCACCGCTTTGTGCAGCAGTGTAGCGGCAACCGAGGAATCAACCCCGCCTGATAATGCGCATAGGACCTTCTTATTACCAACCTTTTTTCTGATTTCATTAATGGATTCTTCAACAAATGAGCTCATTTTCCAGTCGCCATTGAGCTCGCATATTTTATATAAAAAGTTTTTAAGTATTTCATTACCTTTTGGCGTATGCATAACCTCTGGGTGAAATTGAACGGCATAGAATCTTCTTTCATCGTCTGCCATAGCCGCTATCGGGCAATTTTGCGAACTTGAAATGCTCTCAAACCCGGAAGGAAGCTTTGTAACTTGGAATGTATGACTCATCCAACA